>CAKTOT010000011.1 GCA_934590135.1 uncultured Muribaculaceae bacterium | reverse complement strand
TCGCAACGAACGACCGACACCCACACCTTGAGAATATCATCGGCATCACCGATATACTCACAGCAGTTGTTGACGTCGTAAGCGTCCAGGGCATCCAGTGCTTCGGCTTCGGTTTCGTAGACCTTGCCGGGGCAATCAATAGTGTAATTTCGCATAATAATATCATCACGGCGAGAGCAATAGAGTGGATATCCATAACGCATACATAAATACTGTTTTCTCGGATATATGGCAACTATTTTATCGCGTATTTTTCCCAAAAGAAAGTACTCGCATTTGACGAAAAATAGTTAACTTTGTCAGCCGAAAAGCCTTAGGCTTTTTCGATACAGGGCGGCATTTGTGCCGACCTGTTGCCCTTGAGATTATATCACCATATTTGGCACAACGGCAAAAGGCTGCGTTGATAACGCTACAACGATGTATGCACGCGCTCCGCGAATTTTCAAACTATAAGCCCAAAGCCCAAGTGTACTGACTTATAAATAAATTACATATTACCCACTATGAACAAACCTGATTTGGGATTCTGGAAACTATGGAATCTTAGCTTCGGATTTTTCGGCGTCCAAATAGCCTATGCTCTACAAAGTGCACAAGTCAGCCGAATATTCTCAACCATAGGCGCCGACCCGCACGACCTCAGTTATTTTTGGATTTTGCCGCCGCTGATGGGGCTTATCGTTCAACCTATCGTCGGTAGCGCCAGCGACCGAACCTGGAATCGATTTGGCCGTCGCCTACCCTACCTGCTCATCGGTGCTGCCGCCGCCATCATCGTGATGTGCTTCTTACCCAACGCCGGTTCTTTGGGCCTATCGGTAAGCACTGCCATAATATTCGGCTTGGTGATGCTAATGTTCCTGGATACGTCCATTAATATGGCTATGCAGCCGTTCAAAATGCTCGTGGGCGATTTTGTCAACGAAAAACAGAAAGGCTTGGCTTATTCGATACAATCCTTCCTCTGCAATGCGGGCAGTGTTGTGGGTTATATATGCCCCATAGTACTGGCAATGTTTATGTCCAATACCGCCGCAGACGGCGAGGTGCCGGCTACGGTTACATGGTCATTCTACATAGGCGCCGCAGTGCTGCTACTATGCGTGGTATATACTTTTGCCAAGGTCAAGGAAATGCCGCCGGCTCAGTACGCGGCTTACCATGGCATAGACCCATCAAAGGCTCAAGCCGATAAGGAAAAAGGCCCCGGGATGCTACGCCTGCTGGCTCGTGCGCCCAAAGTGTTCTGGACTGTGGGCCTTGTACAATTCTTCTGCTGGGCTGCATTCTTGTTTATGTGGTCATACTCGACTGACGCTATCGCCAACCACGTATTCCATGCGCCCTCGGTCATCAAGGTCGATGGCATATCTATTGACGGCAAGGATTACACCGAAAAATACGTCCTCGCAGATGGCAAACCCATCGTGGCTGATGGCAAGCTGGCACTCGGCGGAATCACCGTAGACGGGACACAAATGTCTCCTAGCACTGTCATCAATGCCTCCGGCGACACTGTCGTGACTAAGGGCGAAGTGGTGTATGCTGCCGGCGTTGCAAAGATCGCTCCTCAGGACGGATGTATTGCTGAAGCCGGCGATAATATCGTGGTGGACGGCAAGGATATCGTCGTCAATCAGGCTGCAACCACATTCTCGGCATTGTCGCAAGTCAAAGCCGGCGAGCACCTGCAACTGGCACACATCTATAAATATGACAAAACTACAAATTCGTATGTAACCGAACAGACCGAAGACATCCCGTATGACGGCGGCGAAATCACTACCCTCGAGTCCACCGTGCTCAACGCCGCCTCCAAGGAATACCAAGACGCCGGCGACTGGAACGGCGTACTCCTGGCTATACAGGCCATTGCGGCACTACTGTGGGCTGCCGTGCTGTCCCAGTTCCGCAACCGCCGTCTGGGCTATTCTCTTAGCTTATTAATCGGCGCAATAGGTTTTGTCTCCGTATACTTTGTCACCGACCAGTACGTATTGGGAGTATGCTATGCCCTGATGGGTTGCGCATGGGCTGCAATGTTGGCTATGCCTTTCACAATACTTACCAATGCTCTCGGCGGCGACCACATCGGCACTTACTTAGGTCTGTTCAACTGCACAATATGTATCCCGCAAATTGTAGCTGCCATTTTCGGCGGAATGTTGCTCGGTTGTTTCGCCCCGACCGAAACCGGTACACCCAATACTGTGCTAATGCTTGTCAGCTCGGGTATACTGCTCTTACTGGGATCTCTTGCCGTCTGGAATGTCAAAGAGACATTCGGCAGTAAGAGCAAAAGCAAAGCCTGAAAACGAATACATTCGGAAATAAAACCATTGGTCTGACAGGGTTTAAATTCCGATAATACATGAGTTTAGATTGCGCACGTCCTGTAATATGGGATTTGCGCAATCTGTTTTTTTTGAAAATAGTTTGGCCATTTGACGAAATGTATATAAATTTGCATCAAATAAATATTTGGATTAAATCTAAAAATAGAATATATGCAACTTTCAACTGCACAACTCATTGATATATTGACCAAGTCCGGTATACGCCCATCTGCACAGCGACTTTCGGTCCTGGAATACTTGACCGGTACAACGTGTCATCCTTCGGCCGATCGCATATACGAGGATGTACACGCTATGCAACCCACGATTTCTCGTTCGACAGTATACAATACGGTAAAACTTTTTGTCGACAAAGGCGTTATAGAAACAGTAGCGGGAGACATCAGCGAATGCCGCTACGACTTTTTCCACGAGCCTCACGCACATTTTCAGTGCCGACAATGCCGAAAGGTATTCGATATCCCATTCGAATTGGGCGCAATAAGCCGTCCCGAGGGTTTTGATGTCGAGCACACAATATTGGTATTCACCGGACTATGTCCCCAATGCTGCGATGCTGAGCATTAAATAAAACACTTAAAGGAATAAATATACACTTATATAAATCAGGAAAATATGAAAGACCTCAAAGGAACAAAAACCGAGAAAAATCTGATGGAAGCCTTCGCCGGCGAATCTCAGGCGCGCAACAAGTATACATACTATGCTTCAAAAGCACGCAAAGACGGCTACGAGCAAATTGCAGCGATATTTGAGGAAACCGCCAACAACGAAAAGGAGCATGCCAAACTATGGTTCAAGCTGCTGCATGGCGGAGATATTTCCGACACAATGGCTAACCTGCGTGATGCAGCCGAGGGCGAAAATTACGAATGGACCGATATGTATGAACGTATGGCTATAGAGGCCGAGGAGGAAGGCTTCAGCAACATTGCCAAGCGCTTCCGCGCCGTAGCAGCCATCGAACGTCATCACGAGGAACGTTACCGCCGCCTGCTGCAAAACATCGAAGAAGGTATCGTATTTTCGCGCGATGGTGACCGCGTATGGATTTGTCGCAATTGCGGACATATCGTTATCGGTCCCAAGGCACCTGCCGCCTGTCCGGTTTGCGCCCACCCGCAAAGCTATTTCGAACTTCGTGCCGACAATTATTGAGGCTCGATAGACAACATCTTTCAGACACCTTTATCCTTTATCTTAGTCAATATCAATACACACCCGGGGACTTCGGCCGAAGTCCCCGGTATATTTTTATGGTCATGCCTAACCCTATAAGAATTTTTATTTAGTTTGTACCTGCGGCCGATGCGGCCGGGCGTATGTAGGTGCCGGTTAGATAACCCGCCTATTGCGAAGCTTCTAAAGACGCGGAAGTATTACCCTTGTTCCAATGATTGCTCCATACCTATACCGAATAGCGCAAAATCGTATGCCACAGGGTCGTCGGGACGCCAGCGGCGCAATTCGGTCGTCAGGTCGAGTACGGCCCGTTTGTCATTGGAGCGTCTTTGAAGCAACCCGAGATTACGCGATACATTTGCCACATGTACATCCAACGGAATATATAGCTGCGAGGGATTCAGCACCTTCCACAGCCCTATATCAACTATACCGTCATCACGCACCAACCAACGTAGAGCCATATTTAAGCGCTTAAGCGGCGTTGTTGCACCGACAGATATGCACCTAATGTCCTTGAGCCCATCGTTAGCTTCGGCTAATGATGAGGCTAAGGCTTCCGCAAATGTCCACGCCGGAATTTCGGAGCAATCGACCTTTGAGGCGGCGGCAAAAGCCTCAAGGCTGCCATAGCGGGCATACAAAACGTGTAGTCCGCGCAAGTAGTACTTGAGATTGCGCCCGAAGAATGTACGATGAATATTGACGGCATCGTCAAGGTCTTCGTAAGACTTGGACCTTACGTAGTCATAGGGCGAATTTTCCATAATATCAAGCAACCGTCGACAGTTGCGCACAATCATCTTACGATTGCCCCATGCAATAGTGGAGCACAATAGCGCCGAAATCTCCACGTCACGACCATCGGCAAAAGAGCGCGGGAATTGAACCGGATCGGCAACTGCAAAAGACGGCACATTAATGCGCTCCATGGCTTGGTCAAGTCTAGTTCGAAGATGACTTCGATCTATCGGTTCTATGGTTGCTGATACGAGTGTCATAACTTTTTTTAGAAAGCCAAGGATTATATAAGAGTTGTGTAATTATGCGTAAACAATCTAAGTCGAAATGAATCACACAGGCTGTTGTTGTGTATGCCTATGTACGAAGCGACAGCCGAACGATGGCTTTTGTCTGATTCACCTCTATAATGCAGCGCTTAACAGCACAAGACGCCGGCAGAAATCTACCGGCGTCTTGTTTGGGTGAACAGTGGGGGTCGAACCCACGACCTTCGGAACCACAATCCGACGCTCTAACCAACTGAGCTATGCTCACCATGTCTTGCAAAAGCACTGCAAAGGTACGCACTTTTTTTCAGCCACACAAGCCCTCAAACGATTTTTTTGAAATAAAAATCAAGGCACATTCATAAAACATTATCATTAAACACATTAGCCATTACTCAAAAAAACAGCATTAGGTTCACATTTCTCTTTTAGGCCATCTACGCACACGTATTTCATACAATAAAAGCGATGAGTAGGCATTCGTGGCAAATAGATATTCAAATTAACATCACACGAAAATACGCGCCCCGGATCATCTCGACCCGGGGCGCGATATTAATCTTAAAGCCAGTCTATTACATTACTATAGCGTTCGATTGCTATATATAGTATCTATGTTGTCGTTATGTTTTTGAAGTCTTTTACTATAAGACAACGGCAACGTCAGATAGTTTAATAAGCGACTCGTTTTTTAACTATGTTTAACGCATAATAGACCTACTATTCAATTTTACAGGGCTTGGGTTCCCTCGGCGATTTTCTTGAATTCGTCGAAAGAAACCTTCTTTTCTTCGATGGTTACGTTGGTACGCAGAGTGTTGAAGAGTTTCATCTCACTTGCAGCTTCTACGATGCGCGAACGTGTATTGTTGTCCTTGAGCAGACGTTTGGCGTATTCGGTGATGGTTGCGTCATCCATATTGGTGATACCATACTGAATGAACTGGCGGTTTGTCACAGCCTTGGCGTATTCAAGCACATCGTCTTCTTTGATTTCGACATTGAGGACATTGGCAATACGTTCTTCGATAAGCTGCCATTTGAGCGAGGGAAGCATCTGATCGAATTCTTTGTCAATGTTTTCGACTGTAAGTTCTTCGTTGCGAACTACAAGCCATTTCTTGAGGAATTCGGTGGGGAGTTCCATATCGCCGTACTTCTCGATAAAGTAGTTACGGGCGGTCACATCGAAGAGTTCCTCCGAATTGCGAGCCAACTGAGCGGCAAGGCCTTCTTTTACGGCAGTCTCGTATGCAGCTTCGTCCTGAACCTTGTCTTTGCCGAATACCGAATCGAAGAATGCTTGATCATGTTCGGCTTCCTTCATCACAATGATTTCGCTGATAGCGAGTACAAAATCGCTATGGACATCAACAGCTATGTTCTTGTCGATATTAAGCATGGATGACAACTCGGCGGCGTTACCGTTGCAGCTGTCATAGGGGTTGAACACGACCTTATCATTTACATGCTTGTCAACGAAAAGAGCCTTCTGTTTTTCATCCTTGAAGGTGAAAGGTGCTACTATAGCATCGGTCACTTGAATGGCGCCTTCGTTTTCGTTGACTGTACCATCAGCGTTGAGCTGTTGCAACGAGCCTTTGATGAGGCTGCGGTCATCCGTAACCTCACCGGGTTCCTGCTTGCCGAAACGCTTGCGCAGAGCTTCGTCTTCGTCTTTATACATTTGCTCGGATACTTCTATGGCATACCGAGTCAGCTTGACTTTTTTGTCAACGGTTATATCAAGTTCGGGAGCAAAGCCGATTTCATATTGAAAGTCGTAGTCTTTGTCTTCGAGATTTATCTCTTTCTTTTCCAAAGGCAGGGGCTCACCAAGCACGTGAAGTTTATTTTCGCGTATATGCTTGATTACGGCATCGTATACCGTATCATTGAGCACTTCGCTCTTTACTTGCTTTCCGAACATTCGGGTGAGAGTAGGCAGAGGTGCATGCCCCTGTCGAAATCCGGGGATGACACGTTTGGTCCCGATGGTACGCAGCTCTTTTTTTACCTTGTCTGCGTAATCGGCCTCTACAACGTTTACGTTGATTATACCGTAAACCGCCGATTTTTTTTCTATCGTTACGTTCATTTGGCGTTGTTATTGGTAGTGTTATATCTTAAATTTTCTATTCTTAATCACCTTGCAGCGGATATAATCTCCCCACAAAAATGCACGCAAAATTAGCCAATAATATCCACACCCACAAATTTATTTTTGACTTTATACGCCGCATAGTACTTGGCTTTGCAAAAAAAATCGTAAATTTGCAAGCCTTTTCGGGGGCTCGGAATGTCGCAAATAGTCCGACAACAAATTAACAGCACTCCGAAGACATTGTGAGTAAGACTATATAACACGAAACAACAAAGCATAACACAACATGGCAACAACAGCTGATTTTAAGAATGGTATGTGCCTCGAAATTGACGGCAACTACTTCTTCATCGTTGAATTTCTGCACGTAAAACCCGGCAAAGGCCCGGCTTTTGTGCGCACCAAACTGAGAAACGTCAAGACCGGCCGCATCATCGACAAGACTTGGAACTCGGGCGTTAAGGTGGACGAAGTACGCATCGAACGCCGTCCCTACCAATATCTGTACAAGGACGATATGGGTTACAACTTTATGCACACCGAGACTTTTGAGCAAGTAGCCATCCCCGGCGAAAGCATCGAAGGTGTTCAATTCCTCAAAGAAGGCGACATCTGCGAAGCTATGGTACACGCCGCTTCGGATACCATCCTCACTTGCGAGATGCCTCAGTCGGTAGTTCTGGAAATCACCTATACCGAACCCGGCATTAAGGGCGATACAGCCACCAATACCCTGAAGCCCGCCACCGTAGAAACCGGAGCCGAAGTTCGTGTGCCTCTGTTCTGCAACGTCGGCGATAAGGTGCGTATCAACACCAGCGACGGCAGTTACGTAGAACGCGTCAAGTAATTACGCCCTACCCCAACAGCATAAAGTCGGCCGCGACATCCGCTCAGGATGCTGCGGCCGTCTCATTTTTCGTGGTTCGCTCATAATCACATTACCACATCAAATCCGAGTGCGCCGATTACGGCATATCGCCCCACATCATAAATGACTCTCATATCACTCTCCTGACTTTATACCCGAGTTTCTTCTCAAGATTTGGCGGTTAAGCTCAAATGGCGTAATTTTGCCGTACGATGAATTACGTTTCAAAAGAATCCGAAAACACAGAGCACGAATTGAAGACACCGAGCGGCGACCCTAACGAGCTCTTTACGCCGGGGGCTGCTGCGTATGTGCGCCGTGCATATCCCATATGGCTGTGGCGTCATTGGTGGTTGCTTATAATTCCCGGCGGACTGGCATTGGCGGCCGTATGGTGGCCTGTATGCATCTTTGTAGCTCTGATGGTGGCTTTACTGCTATACCCTTCAATATTACTAATGGTGTATCTGAGCTATGCCACATCGCGACGTGCAGTACAGTGGACCTATCCGCGTCGTGTAATCATAGACAACGCAGGCTTATGGATACGCTACGATGCCGGCGACTTCGGCAAAATTCCCGAGGATTGCCGCATACCATGGGACCAAGTGCGACGTGTGTCATTCTCCGGGCTTTCGGCTGCAGCCTATCTATCCTCAGGCCCTTACGATATTATCCCTTTGGGATGGCCATTGAGCCAAGAGATGACCGACCGGCTTAAAAATCGTCTTACCGCGCTTGGCATAGAGTTTGCATAAATATAAAATATGTATGCCTACAGATGGTCTTGGTTGAACAGACGTTGAACTCCAAGTTGTATATATGCCGCATCCCCAAGTTCTTTATATATTTTATAATTACTATTTGTATTTATAAATACTTTTCAAGAAGTATGTTTATAATAACATCGGTAGCACTTTCCGCCATACGGGCATAACTCCGCCCCTTACATAAACAATAAACACAAGATCTCTTTCAATGAGCCGAAACGAAACAATAAGCCGACTGCGCAATATCAACGACGACATATCCGCCGGACATTTGAACACTGCATTTGACCAGATGCTGGCATTAGCCGAGCAGAAAATGCAATGGGAAGTGGGCGCAGATATTAAGACTGCGACCGCCAATTACGGCTATATGCTGTCTTACTTTGCCAAAGGAATTGTTGATCCTGACCTCGAGAGGATCTTCGTGCGCATGCAGCTGGAGGCTTGGACTCTTTTTGACCGATTACGTCGCGCCATAGACATTCCGGGACATAGCTCTCTGTATTTTGATATTGTTCGTTTACAAAAGCTTAGAGGTGAGAGTCTTGAGGCGCTTTTGGCCGCTTATTACGCAGCTATAGACGCAGATGCCGACTTGGTATCGGCACTGGCGTCCGAATCCGAGGGTACGTCTTATCGCGGCCAAAAGCCCAAGGAAGAGGCCCTTAAGGCTTTGTTCGAGTACGTCTGGACATCCCATCCTCTCAAGGACGAGCAATTGGAGTTATTGATACAAGGGATAGAATCCGTGGCGACCAAGGGCGAGGAACTCGACACCGAGACCTATGCCACAAGTATAATTGCGGCCTTGATGCTCGGCGATATGCAATACGCCGACACGGGACGGCAAATTGTGATGGCCCGTCTATATATGACCTATGCCGACACCAAGCCGCGTATAGCGGCATCGGCGTTGTGCGCATTGGCTATTATGCTTTTCCGCCACCGACGCCGTCCTCTGGGGTCGCAGCTGACTGATATACTTGCTTCCGTGGCCGAAACGGCGACATGGAATCGCGATTTCAAGACAATAACACTGGAGATGGTCCGAACACGCAACACCGAAAATGTAGATCGCGCCATGCGAGACGTCATCATTCCGGGAGTCAGCAAGATTCGCGACAGCTTGATGGACCAAATCAAAGACGGCAACCTCCCGGCCGAAGGCATAAAGGTCGAAGACCTCGAGAAATTGGAAGCCAACCCCGAATGGGAGAATATGCTCGAACATAGCGGCATAGCCGACGGACTGCGTCGTATGGGAGAGATGCAGCAGGATGGTGCAGACATTTTTATGAGCACCTTCGCACACCTTAAGAATTACTCATTTTTCAACGATGTCGCCAATTGGTTCATACCCTATAATCCCGAACATTCATCTGTAGTAAATTCCTCATACGGAAATGGCGGCATTGCGCAACTCGTGGAGAAGCTGACTTTCTTGTGCGACAGCGACAAATACTCTATGGTGCTGTCTGCCGACATCGTGCCGCAGGCACAACGCGACCTTGTAGTAAATCAGCTACTGCATAACACCGAACAAATAGCCGAGGCCGCAGACCCGAATGAGGCCAATATGTCGGAGCGCGATGTGGCCGTACGCCGCGCAGCGCGCTCATTTCTGCAAAACTACTACCGATTTGTCAAACTTTACCGCCGCAAAGGTGAGTTTGCCGATCCTTACCGCGAGGGACTCAATTTGCTTACCGTGCCGGCGCTGGCGCCTTATATGCACGACCGAAGCATTATATCGCTTCTTGGCGAGTACTATTTCAAATACGAATACTGGGAAGACGCATTGACGGCGTTCCGAAGCCTCGAGGAAACAGACAAAGCGCCCGAGGCCACCTTGTATCAGAAGATAGGCTATTGCCACGAACAATCGGGCGATATATCCGCTGCACTGGCCGCCTACGAGCATGCCGAACTATTGAACGACAACAGCCGATGGCTGCTACGGCGCTTGGCCTATACAAATCGTCGACTCGGCCGTCACGGGCAAGCCTTGACATACTACAAGCGGTTGTCAGAAGCCGCGCCCGAGGATGCAAACGCAATCCTTGCATTAGCCTACGCATATATTCGTCTATCGCGTTGGAGCAAGGCGCTCAACCTCTTACGTAAGGTCGAGTTTACCGACGCGGAAGACACCCGACTATGGCGCCCTATGGCCTGGGTACTCTTTGCTCTTGGTGATTACGAGTCGGCCCGCAAGTATTGGCAACGAATAAACGCCGAGAACCTTACGACCGAAGACCATCTAAATATAGGGCATCTCGAGGCGGCCACGAGCAACATACGGGAGGCCCTCACCCATTACCGCCTTGCACAGCCTGACGACAATACGGAAGCGCTGATACGGCGCTTGGAAGCCGATGGAGACATACTGCGCAGCGCCGGCATTACCCCGGTAAAAATGACCCTTATCGAAGAGGCACTCCGCAGCGGTCAATAAATCTCGACGACCTGTGGTATTGTTAAATACACACCATTCAATACGCAATTGAATATTAATACATACCCCTAAAAACAAAACGACTATGGTAATCCAACGTTGGCAGTCCGTACTGCTTCTCATCTCCGCAATCCTCGTAGCCCTCGCGGGCATCCTACCCTACGCCGTCACGGCCGAAGGCGCTGATGTGTGCGCCGTGCAGACCCCCGTACTGCTGTGCGTAGATATTCTCGTGGCCTTACTGCTGCTGATAGACATTTTCTTATACCGCAATCTTCGCCACCAAATGAAGGTCACTCGCCTTGCCTTAAGCCTCATCGTAGTGCTGGGCGCGACCATTGCCGCATACACCTGCGCCGGCTTCGAAGCTGCTACAATCTCCATCATCGGCGGCATCGTTATGCCGGTGCTGGCACTCGTATCCACCTATGCCGCACTACGCCTGATGCGCCGCGACTACCGCCTGCTCCGTAGCGCCGACCGACTCCGCTGACGCCTTACCCAACTACACACGACACGCCAGGGATTTTCGAATAGACGTCATTAGAGCATCTGTCGAAAAATCTCTGGCATTTTTTTTAGATGTATTTTCGACTTTTTCGTGCATATTTAGGGACGTGAGTGGTGTCTATGCGGCCGAAAATCGCTAACTTTGCATTTTGATAGGTACGCGCTGCGATTGCAGCGGCCGATACCGCACAACGCTTATTGCATCGTTATGATAATGAAACGTCTACATTCATTTATGCTGCAACGGTTTGTACCGCTGCTGGCTATGACGTTCTTCATCAGTTTGTTTATCCTGATGATGCAATTCCTGTGGAAGTACATTGAGGATCTTGTCGGCAAGGGTCTGGATTTCTCGGTAATCTGCGAATTGTTTTTCTATGCTGCGCTGACAATGGTGCCTATGGCACTACCGCTGGCGGTGCTGCTGGCTTCGCTGATGACCTTCGGCAATCTCGGCGAAAAGCTCGAGCTCACGGCGATGAAGGCGGCCGGCATATCGCTGTTCCGCATAATGCGTCCGCTGATAGTGCTGATGGTGTTTATCTCCATAGGCGCTTTCTTTTTTCAGAATAATGTGTTGCCCGTGGCGCAGACCAAGATGTGGACGCTGCTGTTCTCAATGCGACAGAAGAGCCCCGAGTTGGAAATCCCGGAAAAGTCTTTTTACAGCGACATCCCTGATATGAACATCTACGTCGAGCGTAAGGATCGAAATACCGGAATGCTGCACGACATTATTATATATGATGTTAGCCGTGGCATTGACAATTCGCGTATAATCCTTGCCGACAGCGCCAAGATGATGTTCACGCAGGACAAGACGCAATTGTTCCTGCACTTGTACCACGGCGAACTTTTCGAGAATTTCACCGACAATTCGCTGGGCGGCAACAACCGCGGATTTATGCCCTTCCGTCGCGAAAGTTTTGACGACAAGCAAGTGTACTTCCCCTTTGACGCCAACTTCAACCGACTCAACGAGCAAGGCATACGTTCGCAGTACGTGGGTATGAATATCTCCGAGCTGTCGCACGCCATAGACTCGATACAAGCCAAAGTAGACAGCATCGGACAAGTCTTCGGCACCGAGCTTAAGGAGACTCCCTACCTCGGGTTGCCGTATTACACCAATCGTTATAAGCATAACAAACTGGTGCGAGTGCCACGACCGTCAGTGCATCCGCGCCGACCGATAAACGTGGATAGCGTCTTCGCTCGGCCCAATGCTTCGATGGCACGGTCGTACGTGACGCAGGCTTTGTCTAAGGTCCAGCGCGTGCGCAACGAATACGAGTTCAAGAGTACAGTGCTGCTGGATCAAGAGAAGTCTATGCGCAAACACGACATAGAGATGCAGAAGAAGTTCACACTATCCATAGCGTGCATTATATTCTTCTTTATCGGTGCCCCGTTGGGTGCTATAGTCAAGAAAGGCGGCATAGGCACCCCGTTGGTACTTAGCGTATTGCTATTCATTGTATACTTTATTTTCGACAATTCGGGCTATAAGATGGCACGTGACGGCAAGACCGCCGTATGGTTCGGCATTTGGCTGAGTACCATGGTAATGACTCCTCTGGGTATATTCTTCACCTATAAGGCCGTAGGCGATACATCGATGCTTGACTTTGACTGGCTGCGCAAGCTCAATGAGAAAATCAAGCGACCTTCGCAGCTTATGCGCCTGTTTGCACGCGATAGCCGTAATCTCGAGACCAAGGAATACACATTCGATGATGTTGTTCCCTCGGAAATAGTGCCCCGATTGCAGGCACTTATCACAGCCTACCGCAACATTTCGGGGACGAAAGTGCCGTGGTATTCACCTAAGGTATTGCGTAATACGACAGCGCCAATCGCGCCCGAACTTGAATCCGTAATCGAGTACTTGCACAATTCCAAAGACATATACGTCATACACCTACTCAACGAGATACCGATGCGCGTACGCCGTCGCGACATCTCCTCAGTGATTAAGACTCTCGAAAGCCTTATCTCACGACTAAACGGCGAAGACATTGAGAGCAAGGAACAATCAGAGAAGTCTGAGAACGCCGAAGATGCAGAGAACGCAGTGTCCACCGAGAGCACTGAGAACGCCGAGACTTCCGAGAACTCCGACACCCCAACACTACAATAGACTATCACTAAACAATATGAGCGAGCAAGACAATATACGATTGAGCACCATAGACGAAGCTATCGCCGCTTTCGGCCGTGGCGAAATGATTATCGTGGTGGACGACGAAGACCGCGAAAACGAAGGCGATATCATCGTTGCCGCAGAGAAAATTACGCCCGAGCAGGTCAATTTCATGCTACACAACGCACGCGGCGTGCTGTGCGCACCGATGTCACTTTCGCGCTGCCGTCAACTAAAGCTTGACCGTCAAGTCGATGATAATACCTCGATGCTTGGCACGCCGTTTACCGTTACCGTGGACTTGCTGAAAGGCTGCTCCACGGGGGTGAGCGCACACGACCGCTGCGCAACGCTCAATGCACTGGCCGACCCTGAAGCCAAGCCCGAAGACTTCGGTCGCCCGGGACACATCAATCCGCTGTATGCCCAAGAGCAAGGCGTACTCCGCCGCGCAGGACACACCGAAGCGGCAGTGGACCTGGCTCGCTTGGCCGGGTTGCAGCCCGTAGGCGTACTTATGGAGGTGATGAACGAAGACGGCACTATGGCTCGCCTGCCGCAACTATATGCTATGGCACAGAAATGGGGGATGCCGTTGGTATCGATACGCGACTTGATTCACTATCGGCTGGAGCACGAACGTCTCGTCGAGATGGGTCCGGAAGTGGATATGCCTACGGTATACGGGCACTTCCGCCTCATACCATTCCGTCAAAAGGATAACGGACTGGAGCATATCGCCATTATCAAGGGCGATATAGCCTCCGACCCGGAGACACCGGTACTGGTACGTGTGCATTCGTCATGCGCCACAGGCGACATCTTCGGATCTAAGCGCTGCGACTGCGGCGAGCAGTTGCACCAAGCCCTTCGTGCCATCGAAAAAGAGGGCCGCGGCGCCGTTATATACCTGAGCCAAGAAGGCCGAGGCATCGGACTTATGGACAAAATCCGTGCTTACAAGCTCCAGGAACAAGGTATGGACACCGTGGAAGCAAATATACACCTTGGCCACCGCGCCGATGAACGCGATTACGGCGTGGGTGCACAGATACTCAATATGATAGGTGTGCGCAAGATGCGATTGCTTACCAACAATCCCGTCAAGCGCATAGGACTCCAAGGCTACGGCCTCGAAATTGTGGAGAACGTACCCATCGAAATCGAGCCGAACAACTACAACCGCTTCTATATGCACACCAAGAAGCAGCTTATGGGACACGATTTGCATAAAGTGGACTGAGCCTTCGGGCGACCATAATAAACAAATGCATAAGCGAGTAAAAGCATAACCGACATAAGTAATCAATACAAGACTAATATTAAGTACAAGATAACAGACAGGTATATACAAAAAACAATAAACATATACATCATGGCAGATAATACCGAAACCAACGACATCAACGAGAAAAAAGGAATGAATTTTGTCGAACAGATAGTATATGACGACTTACAAGCCGGCAAGAACGGAGGACGTCTGAACACGCGATTTCCACCCGAGCCCAACGGCTACCTGCACATAGGTCATGCCAAAGCTATCTGTATGGACTTCGGCATCGCCGAGAAATTCGGAGGCACATGCAACCTGCGTTTTGACGACACCAATCCCGTCAAGGAGGACGTCGAATACGTAGACTCGATACGCGAAGACATTCATTGGCTGGGTTTCGATTGGGCCGACCGCGAATACTATGCCTCAGACTACTTTCCGCAGCTGTACGCCTTGGCCGAGCGCCTGATACGCGAAGGCAAAGCCTACGTCGATGACCAGAGCAGCGAAGAGATCGCCGCTCAAAAAGGCTCGCCCACCGTCCCGGGTATCAACAGCCCCTATCGCGACCGAACACCCGAGGAGAACCTCGATCTGTTCCATCGTATGAATGCCGGCGAATTCGAAGAAGGTTCACGCGTGCTGCGTGCCAAGATAGATATGGCTTCGGATAATATGCATTTCCGCGACCCTATCATGTATCGCATCATCAAGACGCCACACCACCGCACAGGCACCAAATGGAAAGTATACCCAATGTATGACTTCGCCCACGGACAAAGCGATTTCTTCGAAGGCGTCACCCACTCAATATGCACACTCGAATTTGTCCCCCATCGTCCGCTCTACGAGTATTTTGTCAAGGAACTGGCCAAAGACGGCAACTATTGCCCCCGACAGATTGAGTTCAATCGTCTCAACCTGACATACACGGTTATGAGCAAGCGCAAACTGCGTCAACTGGTTATGGAAGGGCTTGTAGCCGGATGGGATGACCCGCGTATGCCAACCATCTCCGGTATGCGCCGCCGTGGATTTACCCCCACATCCATACGCAATTTCATTGACACCATAGGATACACCAAGTACGAAGCGCTCAACTCCGTCAGCTTGCTCGAATTTGCAGTGCGCGAGGACCTCAACCGTATAGCCACACGTGTCATGGCCGTGCTGAATCCCGTCAAGGTAGTCATCACCAATTACCCCGAAGGCAAGGTCGAAATGGTACAGATGGACAATAACCCCGAACAAGAAGGCGCAGGGACGCACTCTATGCCCTTCAGCCGTGAGATACTCATCGAACGCGAGGACTTTATGGAAAATCCGCCCAAGAAGTACTTCCGCATGTGCCCGGGCGGCGAGGTACGTCTCAAAGGCGCATACATCGTACAATGTCAGGACGTAGTCAAGGATGCCGAGGGCAATATCGTAGAGATACATTGTACATATGATCCCGACACCCATAGCGGTGCTCCCGGTGCTGCACGCAAGGTTAAAGGTACGCTCCACTGGGTTTCGGCACAGCACGCCGTAGACGCCGAAGTACGACTCTATGACCGTCTGTTCAACGTTGAGAATCCCGCAGCAGAAACCGAACGCGATTTCCGAGAGATGCTCAACCCGGATTCGCTCAAAGTCATCGAGCACGCCAAGGTAGAGCCTTTCGTAGCCGAAAACGCCGAACGCGGCGCCAAGCTGCAATTTCAGCGCGTGGGATACTTCACGCCCGACTACGATAGCACCCCGGGGCACTTGGTATTCAATCGCACTATCGCGCTCAAGGATAGCTGGGAAAAAGTTTCCAAGAAGTAATATGATATTTTACTATGGCCGCACATACTCGTATGATTTATGTGCGGCCATACACAATCCTGACAACGCTTCGCGAGCCGACATCACAGGAAATATATTCAATACAGAATATCAACCATACGAATCATCAGCAATCGCACTGAACCATGGATGAAGGAATTGATTACGAACGCGACGAGCTTATAGCTCGATTTCGCCAATATCTTCATGACCCCGAACACAAGGCTTTCTTTAGTCATGATGACATAGTGGAAATATTTGATTATGCCGGAGATTTGGACAATGATTATGTACGCATTGAGGCTCTGATATATGCAGCGCGCTATTTCCCCGAGAGCAAGGACATGGAACAGCGACGCCTGATATTTTACAGTGATACATATCCTCTTGCCGCAAAAGAATTCATCCAAGACCATGGCGGCGATGAGCCGGACCGGCCATTGTTTCAACGTCTTATCGCCATTAAAGAAAAATATTGCGATGATGACAACAGAGACAACGCCATAGTCGCATTTGAGCGTATACTCGCCGAAAAGCCAAAGATGAATGACGAGGAAACAATACGCTTTGTAAACGCCGTTAACGACTGCGATTGCCTCGATTGGCTTGAACAAAACCTGGAACACATAGCCACTTATTCGGGCAATAAAGCCTGCCTACTCTACGAATTGGCTATGTTCCTGCTTGATCAGGTGGAATACGCACGTGCACTGCCCATAATCGAGAAACTTGTAAGCGAAAAGCCTTTTGTTCTCTCTTATTGGGAATTGCTTTTGGAGTCTCAGGTCAACAGCCAAGCCGATGATGCCGAAATTAACGACACAATAGAGACAATACTGGCAATAGATCCGGAAAACGAGCAAGCCTTAAAGCAAAAATTTTTGATGATATATCACGAAGGCGGCAATCCCGACTTATTATCTGAAATTGTATACCATATACCGAATGATGCCCAAATAATGCGTCTATACATCCGCACACTCGTTGACCATGGGCGCAAAGCCGAAGCCACCGACTACATAAAAAGCCGTCTAAAAGCCGACCCTTTGGATTATGAGGCTCTCATCTCCAATTACTTCGTAGCAGGGCATAAAGCTTGTATTAAAGCTATAAAACAAGCATTTGCAACACCCGAAGCCAGAGCCAAAGTCTCACCATCCAAATGGTACGAATCCATCAAGACTTTGGATACAGTCAAATCTGCCATAGCCGGATACGCACTGATGCTTTGGATATTAGAAGAATACGACCATGACGAATTACCTGAATGGTGGACATCCACACTGATAATCAACGCATTCGACAGATGCAAATACAAATACGTAGTAGATGCTGTCGAAGCCGACCCGACATTCATGCAACGGTGCGACATGGTATTGTACACAATGGTAACTTGCGCTTATGCCAAGATCGGTGAATATGAAACAGCTCTCGAAATGTGTAATAATGGGATTATCTACAGCGGAAGATTATGGCCCGGCATCGAAGACAGCAGCCCACATTGGACATTACTGTACCATCGTTGCTTAGACATCCTTATGGATATCTCCTCTAAAATTTATGAGGCTAAAGAAACAGATATGCCACCGATATTCAGTGGGAATCCCTTTGGCGTACATGCACCGCGAGACTAATGACAACGGCCCCGTCGGCAACTATCTGACATCAAAGCCCTATATGTAATCTTAGTCCTCTTCATGCAAGCCTTCCACGACAAGTTTACAACTCTTGAGGACAAATAACGCTCGGCATCATCCACCTAAACATCTTCCACTAAAACAGTCACCCACCTAAAACAGTCACCGCTACAATAAGCGTCTATTTACAAAACCGCAATAACAAAAGCAATGCAATCGGATATGCCAAAGCCCGTTGAACGGCATCCGTGGTCGCCATACATTCCACAAAATGCACGCGTATTACTGCTCGGCACGTTTCCGCCGGGGACGCACCGTTGGAGTATGGACTTTTACTACCCCAATGCTACAAACGACTTTTGGCGCATTATGGGTTGGATATTCGTAAACGATGCCACAGCCTTATACGACAAAGCGACGCGCACATTCAATCTTGACCGCATCAAGACGCTGCTTGATACACATGGTATTGCCCTGAGCGATACCGTATTGGAGGCTCGACGTACACGTGGCACGGCATCTGACAAAGACCTTGAAGTGGTCCGTATGCGCGACATTCCGGCATTGGCGGCCGAAATACACGGCCTACATGCCATTGCAACTACGGGTCAGAAAGCCGCCGAAATTGTGGCCGCCCAAACTCTTACCTCAGTCCCGTCTATGGGGACGTATATCAACTTCGGAGACATAGAGATATGGCGTCTGCCATCGACTTCACGCGCCTACCCTTTGGCCTTAGAGACCAAAGCCTTATTCTACCGGCGTTTCTTCGCCGCTACAGGTGTTATAAAGTCTTGATTTGCTTAAATTATCATAGATACCATAGACGTTAAAACAACTAAAAGTTGCCGAAACGGCGCGAATGCTGTCCATCAAAGCACAATAGCCGAGAAAACACTTGGCTCATTCGCCAAAAAAACGTATTTTTGTACAATGTTTGGCCGAGAGCACGCACGTACGATACGCTATACGGAGTATGCCATACTTGTAAGAGGTTACCATAAGCCACGCCTCAAGGCCACGCAATATATTCACGAACAAGATAACACTATAATATGCTTTTAGCCAATTCATTAGCCACCTTCGGACGCTACTGTATATTTATGCAGCGCGTATTCTCCCTACCGGAGAAGTGGAGGGTGTTTCTCAAGCGCACAGTAGCCGAAATCATGAAACTGGGTATTGATTCAATACCATTGGTAATGATTATTTCGGTATTTATCGGCGCCGTCATCGCCATTCAAATGCAGCTGAACATAGCATCACCGCTCATTCCGAGCTACACTGTAGGCCTGGCCACACGTGACATCGTGCTTCTTGAATTCTCCAACTCGATATTATGCCTGATACTTGCTGGCAAAGTCGGATCCAATATCGCCTCCGAGATAGGTACCATGCGCGTAACCGAACAGATTGATGCCCTCGAGATTATGGGCGTCAATTCGGCCAGCTATCTGGTATTACCCAAAGTTTTGGGATTTCTGCTGTTTATGCCGGTTCTGGTAATATTCTCCATAGGCACCGCCTTCGTCGGCGGATACTTGGTAGCAGTCTTTACGGACATTATTACCATATCACGTTATGTCTACGGATTGCAGGCACTTTTCAATGAGTGGTACGTATGGTACGGCCTGATAAAGTGCTTGGTTTTCTCGTTTATAATCACCTCGGTATCGTCATTCTATGGCTACAACGTCAAAGGCGGCGCGCTTGAAGTAGGCAAAGCCAGCACCAACGGCGTTGTGTCCAGCAGCATATTAATATTAATGTTCGACGTTCTGTTGACCAAACTCTTACTGCAATGATTGAGGTAAAAGACATTACAAAATCCTTTGACGGGCGCACCGTGCTGCACGAAGTCAGCGCCACTTTCGCCACCGGTAAGACCAACCTTATCATCGGACAGAGCGGTTCGGGTAAGACCGTGCTCATGAAGTCGCTGGTAGGACTGCTCACTCCCGAGAGCGGTGAGATTCTATTTGACGGCCGCGACGTCATATCTATGGATCGGCAGCAGCGCAAGGACCTGCGACAGGAAATCGGTATGCTCTTCCAAGGTTCGGCACTCTTCGATAGCGAGACCGTATTGGGCAACGTCATGTTCCCGCTGGTGATGTTTACCTCCAAAAGCCAGGCCGAGATACGCGAACGCGCTATGTTCTGCCTTGAGCGCGTCAACCTGCTGGGCGCCGAGAACAAGTATCCCAGTGAAATATCGGGCGGTATGCAAAAACGCGTTGCCATAGCACGCGCCATAGCACTTAATCCGCGCTATCTGTTTTGCGATGAACCCAACAGCGGTCTCGACCCTAAGACATCAATACTCATAGACGAACTGCTCAGCGACATCACGCACGAATACAATATCACTACCGTCATCAACACCCACGATATGAACTCGGTACTCGGCATCGGCGAAAACATCATATTCATCAACAAGGGGTATTGCGAATGGACCGGCAATAAGGACCTGATATTTTCGTCCGACAATCAGGCACTCAACGACTTTGTCTTTGCCACCGACCTCTTCCAAGAAGTCAAAGAATACATTGTCAAATATGGCCTTAACGCCGTAGGCGCCGCCCGACGCCATACCATTGACAACCAAAAACGCTGAAAACCATGAGATTTGCCGATATCCCGGGACATAGTGACATCAAACACGATCTTGTACAAATGGTGGACAGCGGACGACTGCCGCATGCGCTGCTGCTCGAAGGACCCGAAGGTTGTGGTAAATTTGCATTGGCTCGCGCATTGGCTCAATACATCCAATGCGACAATCGGCACGATGGTGACAGCTGCGGCACCTGCCCGGCATGTCGCCAACATCAAGCGCATCAGTTTATAGACACGCTCTACTCTTTCCCAGTTGCTAAGAAAAACAGCAAACCTACAATCAGCGATGATTTCCGGCAGGAATTCAATACATTCATGGATCAAAACCCATTTATGGACTTTGACCGATGGCCGGCAATGTTGGATAACACCAACGCTCAACCTAAGTTTTATGTCGAGGAGGGCAACGAGCTCATACGTCGTCTATCTTACACCTCGCACTCGGCTCGATACAAAAGCGTGCTGATGTGGCTGCCCGAGCGTATGAACGAAGATACAGCCAACAAAATGCTGAAAATAGTCGAGGAACCATACCCGGACACACTGTTCATTATGACCTCAGACAACCCGCGCGAAATACTGCCTACTATATATTCGCGCGTACAGCGAATCAAGGTTCACCGATATAGTGATGATGAGGTAGCTGCATACATATCCAAGGTCACATCACTGGAGTCCGCAGCGGCTATGCGTGTGGCCGTACTGGCTCAAGGCAGCATCAATCGTGCATTGGCTCTGAGCGCGACGCACGATGATACGGACAAATATCTCGAATGGTTCAAAAGCCTGATGCGCAGTGCTTACCAACGAGACGTACGCGCTCTCAAGGCGTGGTCCGTCGAAGTCGCCGCCGAAAAGCGCGAAGGTATACTACGCTTTCTTGCATATTGCAGCCGAATGATACGCGAAAACTTTATCAACAATCTACACGACCCGCGTCTCAATGTCATGACTGACCGCGAAAGCGAATTCAGCATCAGATTTTCGCCTTTCATCAACGAAAAAAACGCCGTGGGTCTATTCCAAACCATCAACAACGCAGCCGCAGACATTGCCGCAAACGCCAACGCCAAGATTGTTCTCTTCGATATAACAATCACGATTATTCTGCTGCTTATCAAAAAATAAAGTCTAAAAATACACGAACGTGCCGCCATGGTGCCGAATACGGACGCCGATAGCAGTAACAAACCGTAGCACAATCGGAAACTCAAAACGCGTCAACACTTACTTCCTGCATTTCCAAAAGATATGGCTAAAGACAATAGATTCCTACGTCGCGTGGCAAAATATATTGCCTCCACAGGCGAGACCAACGGCAACATTCGAGATATGAGCCGAATATGGATGATATTCCCGAACAAGCGTAGTATTATATTTGCACGTACATATCTCAAAGACGCCCTAACGTGCCCTACAGTCATGCCAAAGATGATGACCCTTACCGCATTTTTGGAAAAGACTTCAGGGCTTACCGAAGTAATGTCCATAGAAGCACTATTCTCGCTCTATGACTCGTACCGACACGTCTTCTGCGAAGCCGGGGGCAACCCGGACAAAATGCTCAGTTTTGACACTTTTGCTCATTTGGGCAAGATGATACTCAACGATTTCAGCGATGTAGATGCATATCTCATCGACCCGGAGCAACTTTTTATAAACCTCAAGCGCTACAAAGAAATCAAGAGCAATTTCCTCACTCCCGAGCAAAAAAGTGCGGTACAAAGCATCCTTGGATGCTGTCCCGAAAGTGACGACGACCACTTCTGGCGACACATCAACTACGGAAATAGCTGCACGGATGATGTGAATGACGAAGACGGCGAAGAAACCGAAAGCATACAGATACGTTTTGTCCGGCTATGGTCCATAATGCTCGAACTATACCGACACTATACCTCTCGACTTGCAGCCGAAGGCTGTGGCCTCAAAGGACAGATACAGCGTGTCGCCGTGGAAAAGATACGCGCCATTAGTCCTGAAAGTACGCCCTACAGCCAAATCTGTTTTGTCGGCATTGACGGCTCCACGAATGCCATACAAGAAGTCTTTAAATCTCTACGCGACCGCAACAAGGCTCTATTCTTCTGGGATATGGTGGAATGCCTGACTCAGCAAGAACGTGACGCGGACAACGCTACGCTGAGGCGTCTGCGGGCCCTCGCTTCCGAGTATCCGATGCCTGAAGGTTTCGAACGTATCACGAATTGGCAAATACCCGAAATCAACATCCTTGGCGTACCATCCAAGACCTTACAGGCAAAATACGTAGGCAACGTCTTGGAAAGTCTGGCCAAGCAACGCGACGGGCGTCACCACGTGCTCAACCGCAGAGCTGATAATACCGCCGTGGTTATGCCCGACAGCGCATTGCTCACCCCATTGATGTACTCCATAAGCCCCGACATTAGGCCTCTCAATGTCACCATGGGCATCCCATGCCGACAGACACCCTTTGCCGCACTGATACGCCGCATCGTCTCAATGCACCTCAACGCGCGTCAACGTAACAATGTCTGGACATTCTACCGCGGCGACATCGAAGCCTTGGCCTACAACTATTATGCGCAAATAGTTTCGGCCAAAGACTGCGTAGCACTACGCGAAATGCTCAACGATCGCCAGTTTACATATACCGCCGAAAAATTGAGGGCTGTGGCACCGCAACTGGCTCCTATTTTCGAAGAGGTGGATAATGACCGCGACATGTCGCTGGTCGAAAAATATTTCACCAACGTCCTTGACTCCCTCACATTACAATTGGCACGCACACGTGCGGCACAAGTCACCGCCGACACGGACGGGGCGGACGACAATACATCTTCATCCTCCGAGATCGCGGCTCACGCCAAAGCACAAACGGACGCCGAAGGCCTCGAAGACGAGCAACAAGACGGTATCGGCGTGTCTTCGTATGAGCTGCGCATTCTACAAGCCTACCGCGATGCCATCCAATCCGTCTTTAATATGGCTCGCCGATACAACATCGAACCGGGCGAAAGAAGTTACTTTATCATAATAGAACGCATCTTCAGCGTCCTCAACCTCAACTTCAATGGGACTCCCCTGAGCGGCATACAAATTATGGGCGTACTCGAGACCCGCGACCTCGATTTTGACAACGTCATCGTAATGTCTGCCAACGAGCGCGTATTTCCTCGCCGCCACCTACTGCGTTCAATCATACCGCCCAATCTCCGAGCCGGGTACGGATTGCCCACGGCTGCCGATATCGAAAGCCAATACGGATACTTTCTTTTCCGCCTGCTCAACTGTGCCCGTCGCATCTACTTCGTGTATGATTCGCGCGTAGGCCAAGCCGGGTCGGGCGAAATCACCAGATACCTTCTGCAATTATGCCACATCCTGCCCAAGGAGAAAGTGCGCCATCAGCAACTGCGTCCAAAGTTGCAAATGACTCAGCCACGTAAGTTTGAAATGCCTAAGGATGACTTTGTGCTCTCACGGTTGAATGCATTCAAAAATAAACCGACACAATACGGCAAATATCTGTCACCTTCCGCTCTAAAGCATTATCTGGCTTGTCCATTGATGTTTTTTCTTGGCAGCATCTGCGGCTTTAAGGACGATGATGAAGTGACGCCATACATATCTCCATCTACATACGGCACAATCGTACATGCCGTGATGCAAGACATTTTCGAGATGCATAAAGACATCGTAATCACTAAGGCCGTCATTGATGATATACTTAAAAAGGGTATGAATTACATCCAAACGCTTGTAGCCGCCCAAATTGACAAAATTTACTACAACGGCCGCTACAAGAGCGTCGGGTATAACGCACTGCCCGGCGAAGGGCAGCTTATGTCCGAATTTATAGCGATGCTCATACGCCGACAACTTGAGAAGGAACGCACCAAAACGCCTTTCATATTCAAGGCTGCCGAATTCCAATTCCAATACAATTGGAAAATCTCCGAGGAGACCGCATTCAATTTCAAAGGCATCATCGACCGCATAGACCTGATCCCCGAACCGGGAGACGAGCGTCCGGATGACTGCATGGAACGTTATGACAAACTGCGCTTCATTGACTACAAAACCGGGAAGGACGAACGCAAAGCGACAAGCGTCTCACATCTCTTCAGCAGCAACTCCGGCAAGCGCAATGATGCCATATTCCAGCTGCTGACGTATGCTTACGCATTCGAGCATATGGTTCGAGACAATCCGGCCGATGCATTGGTTAACAAATCCGAACGATTTGCCGACAACGCCGATTATGACTGGATACGTCGAGCCGAGCCATCATCACACGGCATCAAACCCGAAATATACCTCATCCGAAAATCTTTTACAGATAATCTCGACCCGAATGTGGACCAAATTTCGGTAGGCGGGCGCAAGTCTTCGCCTCTACAGACGCATACACAGGAAGAAGTGGCTGAATTTATGGAGAGATTTGAGACTATGATTGGTGAGATTTTCGATGACCATACACCATTTGCACAGACTGATGATCAACGCAACTGCGAATACTGCGATTTTGTAAAACTATGCGATCGTAAGGTCAAATCATAGTTGCGATGGCCGGAATATACGTACACATACCATTCTGTCACAGCAAATGCGCCTACTGCGACTTTTACTCGATGCCACACATACGAGCAGCCGAGGAATATATACACGCACTATCCACCGAATGGCAACTACGCCGCCACGAAGTATCCGAACCAATAAGAACAATATACATAGGCGGCGGGACACCTTCTATACTTACGTCCTCGCAGTTACATCGCATCATCAAGATGCTTCCGACACAAGATGTGCAGGAATTTACGCTCGAAGCCAATCCGGAAGATGTCAATGCTGATAACGTCCGGGCTTGGCGCGATATAGGCATCAACCGAATCAGTATGGGCATTCAAAGTCTTGATGACAGGTGCCTCAAGCGCATAGGGCGACGCCATAACGCCACAACAGCCCTTCATGCGATAGATACACTGCGCAATTCAGGCATTCCCGAAATAAGTCTTGATGTAATATACGGGCTGCCCGAACAGGACCTTGGTTCGTGGTGTAAGACACTGAAAATAATCATCGAACAACACCCGCAACACTTATCGGCCTACGCATTGTCTCTCGAGCCCGGCACACGCCTATACGCAGCTGCCACCGCCGGCCGATGGAAGCCGGCCGATGACGAACTTTACGCCCGGATGTACGACATACTATGCGAGTATACGGCACAGGCCGGATATCGACACTACGAGATTTCTAACTTTGCGCTACCGGGACATAACGCCGTACACAATTCGCATTACTGGGATATGACACCCTATATCGGATTGGGCCCGGGAGCACATAGCTGGGACGGAAACACGAGACGTGTCAACGCTCCCAACCTGACACATTACCTTAATAATATTAATATGGGGCACACCGCGTACGACATCGATGAGGAAAGCGATGCCGACCGCGCCAACGACATGATATTTACCGCCTTGCGCACAGACACAGGCTTAGACGTTCGACGTCTGCCCGAGCCTTTCCGTCACGAGTTCGAAAGCCTTGCGGCACAATGCAATGCCTTGGTGCGCGAAGGCTTTACCATACGCATACCTCAGTCCAAGTGGCTGGTAAGTGATGCTATCATACGCGACCTTCTTGTCGCACAATAGACTACCGACCTATTGCGCAACAATCTTCACGCTTCGCAATATCATATCTGCTTCGCAATTATCCTTTCTACTGCACGCTATCAGGCAATATCAATCGTGGTGATATGGCAGCCCTTTGATGATGGTAACGGCACGATACAACTGTTCGGCAAAAAACATTCGCGCCATCTCATGAGTCATTGTCATACGCGACAGAGCCAAACGCCCATCGGCACGTGTATATACATCCGATGAGAATCCGTATGGTCCTCCGATAACAAACACCAAGTTACGCTGCAACATCAGCATCTTACGCTGAATATCGTCCGCAAATTCTCGCGAAGTAAGCATCTTGCCTCGCTCGTCTAATAGTATCATACAGTCGCCGGGGCTTATTGCGGCGAGTATACGCTGTCCCTCAATGTCCTTTTGCTTGTCCTCGCTCATCGAACGAGTAGCTTTGACATCGGCCAACTCGCGGTACTCGAAAGGCATGAAATGCCCTATGCGGTCAACCATCTTTTCGGTGATTGTGCGTAATGACGTGTCAGACATAGTGCCTACTGCCATCAGTATCGTCTTCATATCCCATGTGTCTTACTCGTTATGCCTATCTATATTCTGCCGATGCACGCACTGATGCTTTTGCGCCTTTACAACGGACAGTAATATCTTATTATCTCCTATTGTCTATATGATGCTCTGCCTTTACTTCGCATAATCGCAGACAATCATTCGGGCGGGAAAACAGGGAATCCATGACGCCGCATCTGCTCAAAGTCAGGACTACGCAAACCCGAGCAATTCATCATTATTGATTCGTTGTAGTCATTGAGATACCGCGCCTGCGGAGAACGATATACCCCCGACATCACCGATAGTGACGGGTCATAGTATGGGCTGTCTATGCCGGCCATATCAAGTATCGTGTGGAATAAGCTGCGCGTAGACGATATATAGCTGTGAGCATTACGTCGCATCGCTTTGATTTTTTCGGGGAACAATACTGTATACTCGCCCGAAGTCCACAGCAACATAGGCACATGTAGTTGGTAATACGTGGGCGTGGGGGATGCATGCAAAAAGCGTCCGCGAGAATCATCGAAAATGTCTTCGCCGTGATCCGAAGTGTAAACCATTACAGCGGGCACGTCAAGCGAATCAAGTGATAAAATGATCTTGTCCAAAAGTTTGTCCGTATAGACGATGGTATTGTCATAAGCGTTGAGCAAATCGGGGCGATTCTTCATCGATGCGCCCGAAGCACGATCGTCAAGGAATACGGCTTCCTCGCGCGGATAGCGCTTGTTGTACTCGAAATGCGAGCCGTATGTATGTAGCACTATGAATACCTTATTGGATGGCGATGTCTCGAGGATACGCTGCATCGGAGCCAATAAGTTGCCGTCCAATTGCGGGCCACCATCATCTGAGATATAATGCACAGTACGTGCTTCGGCTCCGTAATACTCTATGTATGAATGGTTGCGACGCTGATTAGACAAAAATGCCGTATGATAGCCTAAGTCATTGAAAGCGGCCAGGACACTACGCGTATGCGCTACCGAATCGCCGAAAGTTTCGGGCGTCAGATAACTCAATAGCATTGGCACGCTCTTGTGTGTAGTGTTGATTTCGCTGAGTACATGATCAAAAGTGTATATGTCGGTACGCCGTTTCAATCTCGGATTGGTGGGCCGTCCATACCCCATAATCTGCCAGTTGTCTGCACGTGAAGTCTCACCCAGCACCAGTACATACACCTCGCGCAAGTCCTTGGTACGCGTTGAAGCAGGCCGATAACTAAATGTATTGGACGTCGTGTAATACTTGATGGATTCATGGGTGCGACGTACCGCCGTTACCATATTTTCGCATACATTATACGGAAATACCTGACGACGAGGACGATACTCATCATCAGCCAACCATGTACTCATAAGCGAAAGCGCTCCTAAGACCAAAATACAGATGCCGGCACGGCGACAACGCAGTAATATATGCACCGAAGTATAGCGATGCTTGACAGCCAAGTAAATGCCGGCTGCAATACATGGTAGATATATAATACATACGGTGAAGATGGCCATCTTCAGATTTGACAACAACTCGGAGGCCTCGCTCACATTGGTAGTCACCAAATTGAGGAACATATCCACGGCGATGATACTCTCTCCATATAGGTATAACAGCACAACTTGGAATGCGCCGAGAATCATGAATAACAGCATCGCCAATATCGTGCGCCCGATACGAATAGAAAGGCCGGACAATATATAATACACGCCCAAAGGCAGCAGAATATTGGTGATTTTGGATCCGAGACTGTCGCTCTCTGTAATTACAAGCCCGACATTAGGCACTATAAGCACTATGGGAAGCACTATCGCCCAAAAATCCGGCGAAATGACCAACTGCCATAGCGCACGACTTTTGTCTTTTATATATTCTGAGATTTTCGAAATCATTGCTATTATATTGTACTTATAGTCAATAATACATTTGAATGGTGCTGCTTGGGGCCTCGCAGCTGTCACAAACTACGATTATCACACCTTATCAAGCGTGTTTTCATCCGCATCGATCAATTGAACAACTGTGCTATAGAGCTTAGAAGGCCTCATTGATACTGAAATTAATGCCTTTTTCTCCACGTCCGAAGCCTATATCAAGGCGCACGTTAACCCTCTTCTTGAATTCCCAGCGGTATCCTATGCCACCATTGGGCAATACTCGGTTAAATCTTAATGCCGAAAACTTAGGAAACACCGTACCGGCGCCTATCCATAGCACAATACCATTACGACGCCACACGTGCTGTCGCAACTCGACAGTAGCATCCATAGCGCACTTGTCGCGATAGCGTCCCTCGTAATAGCCGCGCATGTAATGCGAACCACCGAAAGTAGACATCATACTCCAAGGCGTATCTCCATAGGTGAAACGCGTATGTACCATCGGAGCTATCACCGCACCTCGCCACGCCCGACAATAGACTGCCGCTATCGCTTCGGTATACGAAAAAGCATACTTATTGCCCATAAAAGACGGGTTAAAAATCTGATCGACCTTGACATATACGCCGCTATACGCATTGGGCGCAAAGTCGCGCGAATCCAGCAGCAGCGTCAAGCCCAAACCGGTGGTGTATGTTTTGTCGTTCTGACCGCATAGCAGATCGGGATTGTCAACTCGCCGCGCATTGGCATACGTAAACATTCCCGAAGGGCCCAAAAAGACATTGGGACCCAGACGAACGGCATAATCAAGTTTCAATCGCGCCTCCAGACGTTTGAACACACTCTCGTTGGCGTCATCACGTCCCATATCGTATCCGATACCCCACATCTTGTCCTTGAAAGAGTAAAAGTATGTGTCGTATATCAAACGCATACGATCCTTGGGAAAAATATGTATGCCTTCGGCGCCTATTTTATAATACTGATGGGTGGCTACGTCAAACTTCAACGAGACATTAGACTTGGGCGTCACCGTGTCCGTACGCCATTGCTTGCCGGCTGTATATATCCCGGAGCCGATAATACCTACGCCGAATCCGGTCTCCGAAGAGTAATGCGGTCCGCCGATAAAGCTGATATCAAAAGCCTTATCGGGATGTTCCTTATTCGCATCACTGAAATAGTTGATTACGCGCTGTATCAACCCCGGCTTCTTGGCCGCAACAGAATCTGCTGTAGCAGTCACTATCGAATCGCCCGATTCGCCTATGCTCGTATCGGAGGCAGCTGATGCCGCACATGCGTTAGACGCGAGCAGAGCAACAGCCATTATTCGCCTTTTATATGTACTTATAGTTTTCAAAACAGTGACAAAAGTACTAATTATCGCCCAATTGTCCAAATTACCGGGCTGTCCGTGTACATTTCGCGCGAAGGTCCGCGAGGCCACCGGCAAAGAAGCCTACGAGATTTCGGGGCTGTCCGATGCGTGCCGAATGCTGTACTACCAAGTGCGTGCTACGGCCGAGGCCGACGGGCGCGAGTTTGATATGGACTTCCGGACGTTTGCCTTGCGCGTAACGCCCGAGAACATACAGCGCTGGGGCGATGCCGTCAATGCCGAGAATGCCAAAGGGTCAAAAAAAAAGATGACGGCGAAAAAGTAGACATACTGCGACTGCAGGCATACGCGCTGACCGCCCTCGGGATGCCGCTCGACACGTTCAGGCGGCTAAGCCCGGGGGCGTTCGAGCTTTGTATGGAGGAGGATGCGCGGCGGCGGCACGCGGCGGATTTGGAGAGCTGGAACAGACTGCGCACGGCGTGCGCGATACTGATACAGCCGCACACGTCCAAGCGCGTAACGCCGCGGATGCTGATACCGTTAGAGGAGTTGGACAAACCGTGTCCAAGTATCTGTCCAAGTCAAAAGCGCGAATGGACGCCATCGACACGCGAGAGAATGGAAGAATTAATGAAAAGGGAATAGCGGGAATAATGGCTTAATCGCCGACAAAGTCCCCACTGTGGTCACCATAGAACTTTACTTTGCTAAGTCCAACTACAATTAGTATGAATAGTAAAGATATAAACGGATGTTCCAACGTAAAGCCGAACAGGCCTATGAAGAACTTCCAAAGGGCGGAGAAAAAGCCGCCAACGGACATTGTTTCAGCTAAGAGTAACATGGCGTGTATCTATTAGTTTGCGCAAACATATAAAATATAATGAAGAAAAGCAAAGCATACAGGTGCAAATAAGAACATTTGACCAACAAATACGACATATAGACCAATATTATTATGGCAAAAAATATAACGATAAGCCTAAGCACGGTATTTAATGGTAGCGGTATTAAGTCGGCTATCTATGGCATGCAAGAGATGCAGAATGTGACTAAGAACGTGCAGCAGTCACTCGAGGAGGCAAAGTCCAAATGGGAACAGATGGCCACAACCCTAAGCGCGTCTATAGTCTCAATAGAGAGATTGAATGGCATAGTTCAATCGATGGCATCGGCGTACTCTAATGCCGAATTGAACGCTACGCGTTTGGAGACTATTATGCGACAGCGCATGAAGTCCACGGACGAGGAAATTGCATCGATTAAGCGGCTGACGAGCGCACAGGCCGACCTCGGTATTATTTCGGCGGGGGTGCAGCGTGCAGGGGCGCAACAGTTGGCCACGTTTCTATATCAAAAATCATCGCTTGAGGTGCTTATTCCGGCGATGAATAACCTTGTGGCGCAGCAGCGCGGTTTTAGCGCTGAAGCCGGGGACGCGGTCAATGTGGCCAACCTCATGGGCAAGGCAATGATGGGCATGACCTCGGCACTGCGGCGCGTGGGTATCACGTTCACGGAAGCGCAGGAAGCGGCCGTCAAGAACGGCAACGAGCAGGAGCGTGCGGCGATGCTGGCACAGATTATCACCGACAATGTCGGCGAGATGAACGCGGCACTGGCCAAGACTGACGCCGGTAAGCAGAAGCAATTGGCAAATGAGATGGGGGCGCTGAAGTCGAAGATCGGGTCACTTGTGTCGGGTATAGCGCCGTACCTCAATGTCGGTGCATCAATCGCGAATATGGCTATGGGCTTTATGAACGTGCGCAACGCCGTTGTGGCGTTTTCGGGCAAATTGCGGTCACTATATATGGCGATGGACGGAGTGCTTCTCAAGGCTATGCCGTTCACGGCGCGGATGAAATGGGCGGGGGCAGCTTTCGAGGCGCTGACGGGCAAGGCAGACGAAATTACTCCTTTATATTGTGCTTACTCCACACCGAAATAAAGTTATGCCAAGCCTCAATAGGATAGTTGTCTGTCTCGGCATCAATTAGATAACAGAATAGTGCATACCCTGTTTCATCATCATTGATGCCCCATTGGCTGAGCCCGTGATGCATCTTAAGGCCTATAATCTTTGTCCCGGAAGAAATCTTGATATACCTCGCTTCAAAGGCTGGCATCCCGGTCCAACTACGGTAATAACGTATGGCCTTATCATCGCAGTACATAAACCAATGGTCTTCCATTGCATCCGGAATATGTCCACGTAGAAGGATATCCATATCCGCTTTCGAAATATCAATATCGGTTCTTATCAATGATATATCCTTGTCTTCGGGCCATGGTTCTATATTCCATGAGTCTTTCGTAGAAATCTTCGTCTTGTCCGGCAATGGATTCTCACCATTAAAAAAACGGCCCATATTGCCAAGCCCGAGTTTCCAAAGCATAATAACGCTTTGCTCTATTAGCTGTTTATGCTCCTCTCGACGCTTCTTAACTTCCTTGCGAAAATCTCGCACCACCGCCCCCATCTCTTCGGGAAGGTAAGATAGGGCTTTTTTCTTCATCCATTCGGGTATGCCCCAAATGGCTTCGGCAATACTGCCAACGATGGCGCCAAGCGTATCGGCATCAGCGCCCAGACTGACAGCTCGACGGATGGCATCCTCAAAAGAATGACTCTTTCCGATAATCCAAAGAGCCACGGGAACAGTCCCTTGGCAAGTCTCATCAAAACGATTTTTGACTTGATTGATCTTGATATCCAAATTGTAGTGTAGATTCGTACCCAGCTCAATAAGGGCTTGCTTGATTTCATCCGACTTTTGACCATCATTACGTCGTTGTAAAGCGCCTAAAATTGCTATGGCGATACACGCGGCACCTTTTACCCCCATTTCATGATTATGAGTGCACATGGCACTTTGAACAGCGGCATCGTAGACCTCCGATGTTTCAAAAAACCACCATCCGACCGGGCTAACCCTCATTGCCGAACCATTGCCAAAGGAGTTATAAGGATGAGGGTCGTCACTGCACACCCATGCCGCAAATCGACCTCCGTATCCTCCTTTGGGATTGGGATAACGACGACACCAGTCATGTAAGCTTTCGCCGAAGTCACGATTGCGTAGCAGTGCGTCAGCTATAGCGATAGTACAAACCGTATCGTCCGTAAAATTTGCTTCTTTCGGAAATAATTCAAAGCTATAGTCATTTGTGGGATTGAATTCGTAGGCAGAGCCCACAATATCACCGATAATTGCTCCTAACATTTTCAACAGTCATTTTGTGTATTAATAACGCAAAGTTACACATCTTCATTGAAACCACAAAATTTTCAGCGCACAAAACATGCATTAATCTTATCAAAATACGAATTTGACACCTCGAATGCCGAAAATCGCCCGTTACTCTCACAATTAAGGAATTTTTTCGCTAAAAAATTTGGGGCGTCATTTACAAATGTATAACTTTGTAGCGAAATTTGCGGGCGCACGAGCGCACCCGCGATATTGCCCTATACGCAACCAAAATAACACCCTATATATTATTGTAGACCAGTTATGGCAGAAAACAACGAAAAACTATTCGACCAGTTCCCGCCCGTCAGCTATGAAGAATGGCGGAAGAAAGTCGAGACGGACCTCAAAGGTGCCGATTTCGATAAAAAACTGGTATGGAGAACCAACGAAGGCTTCAATGTCCAGCCTATCTATCGTATAGAGGACATCGAAGGACTCAACACAACAAACTCGCTTCCGGGTCAATTCCCCTACGTACGCGGCACACGCGCCGACAACGATTGGTATGCCCGTCAGGAAATCCTCGCCGAGGATCCCAAGCAGGCTAATGCCGATGCCCGTGACGTACTCACTCGCGGCATCACCGCCCTCGGATTCAAGGTTGCCGAAGGCGCCGATGTCCCCACCCTACTCGAAGGCATCGACTTGACCAAAGTCGAAATCAATCTTGACTGCTGCCCCGACAAAGCCGTGGACGTAGCCAAAGCCCTCGTAGAGTACATCAAGGCAAAAGGTGCCGTTGAGACCTTCCGCGGCAGCATAGCCTTCAACCCACTGCGCAAAGCACTGCGCCACGGCGCTCCCCTATGTGATTGCGTAGTATCCAAGGCTGTAGCCCTCATAGAAGCTGTCAAGGACATTCCCGCACTCCGCGTCATTGACGTAGACAGCGCTATGTTCTGCAACGCCGGTGCATTCATCTACGAAGAGCTCGGATATGCTTTGGCATGGGGAGCACAATGGATGACGGCACTCACCGAAGCCGGCGTCAGCGTTGACGAAGCCGCTCGTCGCATCAAATTCGACATGGGCGTATCCTCCAACTTCTTTATGGAAATCGCCAAATTCCGCGCCGGACGTATGCTTTGGGCCGATATCGTTAAGCAATACAAGCCTGCAGACGAAGCCGTAGCCAAGATGATGGTACACGCCTCGACATCGCGCTACAACCAGACAATCTTCGATGCACATGTCAACCTTCTGCGCAGCCAGACCGAAACAATGTCCGCAGCCGTTGCAGGTGTGGACTCCATCACCGTTACGCCTTTTGATGCGCCCTACAAAAAGCCGGACGCATTCTCGGAGCGTATCGCCCGCAATCAGCAATTCCTGCTCAAAGAAGAGTCTCACATGGACAAAGTTGTCGACCCCGCAGGCGGATCATACTATGTGGAGACACTTACTGTATCCATAGCTCGCGAAGCATGGAAACTCTTCCTGTCCATAGACGAAGCCGGCGGATTCTTTGCCAAGGTCGCTGACGGAACCATACAGCAGGCCGTAACCGAAGCTTCCAAGAAACGCCACACCGATGTAGCTCGTCGCAAGGAAATCCTTCTGGGCACCAACCAGTACCCCAACATCAACGAGATGGCAGCCGACAAGATCGAAATCAAAGACACCGAAAGCCACTGCGGATGCACCGCTGAAGGCGATTCCGCCAAGGCACTGCCCACCAAGCGCGCCGCATCCGATTTCGAGCAACTCCGTCTGGCCACCGAAGCCGCAGCCAACCGACCCAAAGTGTTTATGCTCACCATTGGCAATCTGGCTATGCGTCTGGCTCGCGCCCAGTTCTCCAGCAACTTCTTCGGATGTGCCGGATATGAGATCATTGACAACCTCGGATTTGACACCGTAGAACAAGGTATCGATGCCGCCCTCGAGAAAAAAGCCGATGTAATCGTGCTGTGCTCCTCCGATGACGAGTACGCTACCCTCGCTCCCGAGGCCTTCAAGTATCTCAACGGTCGTGCACAATTCGTCGTTGCCGGCGCTCCCGCCTGCATGGACGAGCTCAAAGCCCTCGGTATCAACGACTACGTACACGTACGCGTCAATGTACTGGACACTCTTCGCGATTTCAACAACCGTCTTCTCAAATAACTCACGTGCCGTATGAAACCTGATTTCAAAACAATAGACATTACCAAAGACGGTTTTGGTCCCGTCGCCACCTCGGCACCGGCAGTAGCCGATGAAGACAAGTGGCTTACACCGGAACTCATTCCCGTCAAACCCATATACACCAAAGAAGACCTACAAGGCCTCGAACACCTCCATTATGTATCGGGTATACCGCCATTCCTGCGCGGCCCGTACAGCGCAATGTACCCCCTGCGTCCTTGGACCATCCGTCAGTACGCCGGCTTCTCCACCGCCGCCGAATCCAACGCCTTCTATCGCCGCAACCTTGCAGCCGGACAGAAAGGTCTTTCCGTGGCATTTGACCTTGCAACGCACCGCGGATATGACGCCGATCACCCCCGCGT
>CAKTOT010000010.1 GCA_934590135.1 uncultured Muribaculaceae bacterium | reverse complement strand
CACCGGAAAAAAATGTGTGCTAAGTGCCTGTCAATTGACAAATTTTCACTAACTTTGCCCCTAAAAAGTGGGCTTACTGCGCATTTGCGGCCGTAAACCCGCACTTAAACGTGTAAAAATTAGCATTTTACCATATGACACTGTTATCCATCTTCGGAATCACGAACAACGCACTGTTGGCCGTCACCGCCGCACTCACCGGCGTCGGGCTGGTGGCATTGGCGATGTGGATTGCCGGGCTCATCTCGCCGCGGTCTTTCAACCCGCAAAAAAGCGAACCCTACGAATGCGGCATCCCCACACGCGGCGAATCAATGGCTCAATTCCACGTAGGCTATTATCTCTTCGCCATCCTGTTTTTGATGTTTGACGTCGAAACCGTATTTCTGTTTCCCTGGGCCGCAACAATGCGCTCTATGGGCACAGCAAGCATCACCGCAATCGCAGTATTCTTCGGCATTTTGGTGCTGGGCCTTGCTTACGCCTGGCGGAAAGGAGCTATCACATGGAAAAAATAACGACAAAAAGCATGCCCTACGAGGCATTCAAAGACAACGAATATATCGAGAAGCTTGTACAAGAGCTTCGCGAATCGGGCACCAACGTCATCGTCGGAGCCCTCGACAAACTCATCAACTGGGGGCGTTCCAACTCCATCTGGCCGCTCACCTTCGCCACCAGTTGCTGCGGCATCGAATTTGTGTCGCTCGGAGCGGCGCGCTTTGATATGGCGCGCTTTGGATGGGAAGTAGCACGCGCCTCGCCACGTCAAGCCGACTTTATGATGGTGGCCGGAACCATCGTCAATCGTATGGTTCCCGTATTCCGCCGTTTATATGACCAGCTGGCCGAGCCCAAATACGTCATCGCCTGCGGCAGTTGCGCCATTTCCGGCGGACCCTTCCGCAAAAGCTACCACGTAGCCAAAGGCATCGAAGAAATCGTCCCCGTGGACGTATTCGTCCCCGGATGCCCTCCCCGCCCCGAGGCTATGATATACGGCATCATGCAGCTGTCACGCAAGATTAAGGTCGAAAAATTCTTCGGCGGCGTAAACCGCCAGGAGAAACGCAACAAATTCCTTGACGAACACCCCGTAGACGCTTAAGACGTCCGCACAAGCCTCACCACCGAACATATCACAAAGCACATATACATATTATGACAGATATGCAGGGCAAGATAGCCCAACTATTTCCCCAAGCGACCTTTGAGACCGTGGACAACGTCCTGACGGTAAAAATCGACGACGCACAACTGCACGCCTTGGCACAGACGCTCCGCGATGACGAATCTTTCGCCATGGACTATCTCGTCACCATCGTCGGAATGGACTGGAAAGACAGCCTCGGATGCGTATACTACCTGATGTCGACACGCCACAACAATATGGTAGCCATCAAGGTTTCCACCACAGACCGCGAAAAACCGATGCTGCACTCCGTGGCCGACCTATGGCACATCGCCGGATTATATGAACGCGAAGTCTACGACTTCTTCGGCATCATATTCATCGGCAACCCCGATATGCGCCGCCTATTCCTCAGTATAGACTGGCACGGACACCCCCTGCGCAAAGACTACGACATGGACCCCGCATTCAACCGCGTGTCCATCGAAAACGAGCGCCAAAGCGATGACACCGATGTATACGTAGAAGACGCCGAAGGCAACGTCACCCGCCAGACCGCACACATCTTCGAACCGGGAGACTTCGTCGTAAACATAGGCCCGCAGCACCCCGCCACACACGGCGTACTGCGCTTCCGCACAGCCGTAGACGGCGAAACCATCAAAAAAATCGACGTCTACATGGGATACATCCACCGAGGCGTCGAAAAACTCTGCGAAGACCTCACCTACCCACAGACACTCCACTATATGGACCGTCTTGACTACTTCGCAGCACACAACTACCACCACGGTCTGTGCATGACCTACGAAAAAGCCGCCGGCATCGAAGTGCCGCGCCGCGCTCAAGTCATCCGTGTACTTATGGACGAACTCTCACGTATCGCATCGCACTGCCTCTTTATCGGCACATACTGCATGGACCTCGGTGCAACCACGATGCTGTTCTACACCCTGCGCGTACGCGAACAGATACTTGATATTATGGAAAAAACATGCGGTGCCCGCATGACATTCAACTACGACTGCATCGGCGGCGTTATGCAAGACCTCGATGCCGACTTCGTCAAAGACGTACACGCACTGCTGGACGTACTGCCCGCCAACATCAAAGAATACAACAAACTGTTCACCGGCAACGTCATCGCGCGCAACCGTATGGAAGGCGTAGGCGTACTCAGCCGCGAAGACGCAATATCCTACGGCGTCACCGGTCCCGCCGGACGAGCCTCCGGATGGGCTTGCGACATACGCAAACTCATGCCCTACAGCATATACAACGAAGTCGAATTCGACGAAATCGTCCGCGAAGAAGGCGACTCGATGGCACGCTTCAAAGCCCGCATCTCCGAGATGGAACAAAGCGCACGCATCATCAGCCAGCTCATCGACAACATCCCCGAAGGTGAATATTGCGCCAAAGTGCCCAAAGTCATCAAACTACCCGAAGGAACATGGTTCACCCTCGTCGAAGGATGCCGCGGCGCCTTCGGCATATATCTCGAAAGCGACGGCTCCACCAAGCCCTACCGCCTTAAGATTGTTCCGCCATGTCTACCCTTGGCCGGAGTGGTCGACCACATCACACGCGGCGACAAGATTGCCGACCTCATCACCATCGGCGGATCGTTAGACTACATCGTCCCCGATATGGACCGATGACACATTGCGCCCTCAACACTTAGCTAAATATCGAACACAACCATATCACACAAATGCAAGATTTCGACTTTTCGGTAATCACCGACTGGATACACAACTTCCTCGTTGCAACCCTCGGGGCGCCCCAATGGCTCGCCGTTACCATCGAATGTCTCGCCATCGGCGTCGGCCTGTTGCTGCTGTACGCACTGCTGGCGCTGTTCTACATATACTTCGAGCGCAAAGTCTGCGCATTCTTCCAATGCCGTCTCGGCCCTAACCGCGTAGGCCCATGGGGATTGCTGCAAAGCTTCGCCGATATGTTCAAAATCCTTATCAAGGAGCTTATCGAGCTGAAACACATCGACAAATTCCTCTTTGCACTCGCGCCCTATCTGGTCATCATCGCCTCGATGCTATCCTTTGCCGTACTACCCTGGGGTCACGGACTGCAAATCATCGACTTCAACATCGGCATATTCTTCCTGTTGGCCGTATCATCCATAGGCGTACTGGGTATCCTGCTGGCCGGATGGTCCTCCAACAACAAGTTCACCCTCATCGGAGCACTCCGCTCCGGCGCCCAAATGATCAGTTACGAACTGTCTATCGGCTTGAGCGTCATCACAATGGTATGCCTCGCTGGAACAATGAGCGTAACCGGTATCGTTGAGGAACAACGCCACCTATGGTTCATATTCTCAGGCCACGTACCCGCAATCATAGCCTTCATCATATATATGATTGCCGGAACAGCCGAGACCAACCGCGGCCCATTTGACCTCCCCGAAGCCGAGAGCGAGCTTACAGCCGGATACCACACCGAATACTCCGGTATCCACTTCGGTTTCTTCTATCTGGCCGAATACCTCAATCTATTCATCATCAGCGGCGTAGCCGCCCTCCTGTTCTTCGGCGGATGGATGCCGCTGCACATTCCCGGATGGGATGCATTCAACGGTGTAATGGACTACATACCCTCGGTAGTATGGTTCTTCGCCAAAGCCATTGCACTCTCCTTCGTCATCATATGGTTCAAATGGACATTCCCACGTCTGCGCATCGACCAACTGCTCAGCCTCGAATGGAAATACCTCCTTCCCATCAATATGTTCAACCTGGCGCTGATGGTTGCAATCATCACCCTGGAATGGACCCTCTAATCCGTCTATATACCGCCACAACAACAATATACAACACCTCCAAAGGTTATGAGCCAACAATACGGTAAAATATCCCAAGTAATCGGTCCCGTCGTCGACGTTGTCTTCGAAGGCGAAGGCGTAACCATCCCCGCCATATACAACGCACTGGCAATCACACGTGAAGACGGCAGCCGACTCATCCTCGAAGTCGAACAGCACATCGGCGAAGACACCGTACGCTGCGTCGCTATGGAAAGCACCGACGGCCTGCAACGAGGCGTCAAAGTCGAAGACCTCGGACAACCCATAGCAGTGCCCACCGGAGACCAAATCAAAGGCCGCCTGCTCAACGTAATAGGCGATGCCATTGACAACCTCCCCGCCCTCGACCGCTCCAAACTGCGCCCCATACACCAGCCCGCACCCGAATTCGAAGACCTCACAATCGGAACGGAAATACTCTCCACCGGCATCAAAGTCATTGACCTACTCGAGCCCTACAGCAAAGGCGGCAAAATCGGCCTATTCGGCGGCGCCGGCGTAGGCAAGACAGTGCTTATCATGGAGCTGATAAACAACATTGCCAAAGGACACGACGGATTCTCGGTATTTACCGGCGTAGGCGAACGTACCCGCGAAGGCAACGACCTACTGCGCGAAATGATCGAGTCCGGCGTAATGCGCTACGGAGACAAATTCAAAGAAGGCCTCGAAAAAGGCCAATGGAATCTCAACGACGTAGACACCGAGCACCTCAAAGACTCGCAAGCCACACTCGTGTTCGGCCAGATGAACGAGCCGCCGGGCGCACGTCTGCGCGTAGCCCTATCGGGTCTTACAGTAGCCGAACAATTCCGTGACCAAGCAGAAGGAGGCAAAGACGTACTACTATTTATAGACAACATCTTCCGCTTCACGCAAGCCGGTTCGGAAGTATCCGCACTACTCGGACGTATGCCTTCGGCCGTAGGCTACCAGCCCACACTGGCATCCGAGATGGGTATGCTGCAAGAACGTATCACCTCCACCAAAAACGGCTCCATCACCTCGGTACAAGCCATATACGTCCCCGCCGACGACCTTACCGACCCCGCACCTGCGACAACATTCTCGTTCCTGGACGCCACCACAGTGCTTTCACGCAAGATTGCCGAGCTTGGTATATACCCGGCAGTAGACCCGCTGGAATCCACCTCACGCATCCTTGACCCCAACGTCATAGGCGAAGAACACTACAATACCGCACAAGCCGTCAAGCAACTCCTGCAGAAATACAACGAGCTACAAGACATCATCGCCATCCTCGGCGTCGACGAACTCTCCGACGAAGACAAACTCGTGGTGGCACGTGCACGTCGCGCACAGCGCTTCCTGTCACAACCCTTCCACGTAGCCGAACAATTCACCGGCCTGCCCGGCGTAATGGTTCCTCTGAGCGAAACCATCCGCGGCTTCAAGATGATACTCGCCGGCGAAATGGATCAATACCCCGAGCAAGCATTCCTCAACGTCGGCACCATCGACGAAGCCATTGAAAAAGGAAAACGCCTCCTTGCCGAAGTCAAATAAGTATATAAAGACAACGCATAACGTCCTACCGACACATAAAGACAATGACACTGAAGATAATATCCACCACAGAAATACTCTTCGAAGGCGAAGTCACTATGGTCACGCTCCCCGGAGCCAAAGGCCGCTTCACCGTGCTCCACAACCACGCTGCACTGGTGTCGACACTCATCGCCGGTGACATCGTCTTTCGCAATGCCGCCGGACAAGAGACCACATACACCGTCTCCGGAGGCATCGCCGATGTAGACAACAACATCATCAGCGTTTGCATATATTGACACCATAGGCACGACCCACATCACGTTTTTCAACAACAAGACCCCACACCAAGCACGCACATGAAACTGCTCACCAAAATACTGACGATACTCACGATGGTCTTCGCCGGAGCACTCAACGCCGCAGCAGCCCAAGAAGGCAGCCACGACAGCGAAGCGCTCAACCCCAAGGAAATCATCTTTGAGCACCTCGGCGACGGCTACGGGTGGGAAGTACCCTTCAACCACCACCATCGCATACCACTGCCCGTAATCGTGCAAGGAACAGACGGATGGCACATATTCTCATCGTCTCGTGTTGCCAACGGCGCGACATACCAAGACGGCGAAGCACTATTCCGCATTGCCGGCAAAGACAGCCCCAATAAAGGCAAAGTCGTGCAAATCGTCGATGGAAAAGAAATCAAACCACTCGACATCTCCGTCACCAAAAACGTCATGGCCCTCATCCTGACAATCATCTTGACAGTCGGATTGATGCTATGGCTACGCTCGTGGTATCGCCGCAACCCCAATAAGGCACCACGCCGCGGTCTCGGAGCAATCGAAGCACTTGTCGTATTCATATACGACAGCGTCATCAAAAGCACCCTCAAAGACCGCGCCGCCAAATTCGCACCATATCTGCTCACAGTATTCTTCTTCATATTCCTGATGAACCTGCTGGGCCTTATGGTGATCTTCCCAGGCGGAGCCAACCTCACCGGCAATATCGCCGTAACAATGGTATTGGCCACACTCACATTCTTGGTGACCAACATCTTCGGCACAAAACATTACTGGAAAGAAATATTCTGGCCCGATGTGCCGCTGTGGCTCAAATTCCCGCTGCCCATCATGCCGCTGATCGAAATCTTCGGTATGTTCACCAAGCCCGCCGCATTGACAGTGCGTCTATTTGCCAATATGATGGGCGGACACATGATAGTACTGGTATTGACACTGCTGATATTCATCTTCTCGGCAGTCAACCCCATAGCCGGCGGAGCAACAACCGTGGTATCGGTAGCATTCTCCGTATTCATGCTACTGATAGACGTCCTGGTAAGTTTCATCCAGGCATACGTTTTCACCATGCTCTCCACCATATTTATATCACTGGCCCAAGAACGTCCGCACGAAGAAGCGCACGCGCATAAGTCAGACGACACGGCCACAGTGACACCCGCAACAGTCGCCCGAAACTAATCGGCACAAAAGACACTTACAAGAAATAACAAAAAATACAATAACCACTTCAAAAAAACACAAAACTATGTTTGGAATATTAGCAGCAGAAGCCCTCGTAGGACTCGGAGCAAGCATCGGAGCAGCAATCGCCGCCATCGGCGCAGGTATCGGCATCGGCAAAATCGGCGCCGCAGCTATGGAAGCCATCGCCCGTCAGCCCGAATCTGCCGGCGACATCCGCTCGAACATGATCGTCATCGCAGCCCTTGTCGAAGGTGTAGCACTCTTCGCCGTCATCGTCTGCGTACTTGCATTGTTCGTCTAAGCATCATCCACGCCGCACAAGGCACAGTCACACGGAAGCGCCGGCACCACAGCCGTGCCGGCGCCCCCGAAAGTGACACCACACACCCGCGGCGTAGCATCACAAACCACAAAAACAACATTCGACTACAACACCACGCCTAAATTACCGTTATGGAACTATTTACCCCAGACTTCGGCCTCGTCTTTTGGATGTTCGTCGGATTTGCCGTACTTTTCCTAATCCTTTGGAAATTAGCATGGCCCACGATACTGAAAAGCGTTGACGAACGCGCCGACCTCATCAACAAGGGTGTGGAATATGCCCAAAACGCCAAAGAGCAATTGGACAACGCTCGCGCCGAAGCCGACAAATACATCGCTCAGGCACGCACACAACAAGCCCAGATGCTCCGCGATGCCGACAAGATGAAGACCAAACTCATCGAAGAAGCTCGCGCCGCCGCCGCCAAAGAAGCACAAAAAGTGATGGACGCAGCCAAACTCTCCATAGAGCAACAGCAGAAAGAAGCCCAGAAACAACTGCGCAACCAAGTCAGCGAAATCGCCCTCGAAATCGCCGGAAAAGTCGTCAAAGAAAGCATGGCAGACCAAGCGGCACAATCACGGCTTGTCAATACATACCTCGACCAAATCGAGAATAAAAACTGATAAATAAACCACGCGCATCCGCCACACACCCCACGCGAGCCATACACCACAACCAACCGATATACGACAATGGACCAAGGACTACTGCCACGCCGCTACGCCAAAGCGCTCTACAAATACGCCGTAGAACGCGATGCCGCCGCACAGATGTACACCGCCATGGGCACCCTCGCCGAAGCCTATGACGCCAACGCCTCGCTGCAAGCGACAATCGCCAACCCCTTTGTCGACAACGACCGCAAAGCCACGATACTGGCTACGGCCGCAGACACCAAAAGCCTGGACAAAGCCGCTGAAGCTTTCGACGACTTTGTCAAACTCCTCGGACGACACCGCCGTATGGAAATTATGCGCGAAACAGCGCTCGCATATCTGGCCATATACCGCCGCGAACACAACATCTACAAAGTGCACATCACCTCCGCAGCTACACTGGCAGACAACGACCGCAACCGCATACAAGCCATGGTCGAAAAACATCTCCAAGGCGGCACTGCACAATATACATACAGCACCGACCCAGCTCTCATAGGCGGCTTCACAGTCACCATAGACTCGCAACGCCTCGACGCATCGGTACGCAACGAATTCCAACAACTGCGCCAGCGCCTGATACAATGACGGCACGGCTCAATACCAGCAACAACACCCTAACAAGACACATCCACCCACGACAATGATAAACCCCAGCGAAATATCCGAAGTACTCAAGCAAGAGCTTGAAAACGTCAATTCGCACGTCGCCTTCGAAGAAGTCGGCAAAGTGCTCGATGTAGGCGACGGCGTGGCACACGTCTACGGACTGGACAACGTCCGTGCCAACGAACTCGTCGAATTTGAAAACGGCGTCAAAGGCGTCGCCCTCAACCTCGAGGAATCCAACGTCGGCGTCATCTTGATGAACAACGTCAACGCCGTTACCGAAGGCATGAACGTCCGCCGTACCGGACGTATCGCCTCCATCGCCGTCGGCGAAGGGCTCTTCGGACGCGTCATCAACGTCTTGGGCGAACCCATAGACGGCCGTGGCCCCATAGCCGGCGAACTCATCGAAATGCCCCTGGAACGCAAAGCCCCCGGCGTAATATATCGCCAGCCCGTAAACCAGCCCCTGCAAACCGGCATCAAAGCCGTGGATGCGATGGTGCCCATAGGCCGAGGACAACGCGAGCTCATCATCGGCGACCGACAGATAGGCAAAACAGCAATTGCCATAGACACCATCATCAACCAGCGCAAAAACTTCGAAGCCGGCAAACCCGTATACTGCATATACGTAGCCATCGGCCAAAAAGCATCCTCCATAGCAGCCACCGTGGACACACTCCGCCGCAACGGAGCACTGGACTACACCGTCGTAGTTGCCGCAACAGCCAGCGACTCGGCCTCCATGCGATACTACTCGCCCTTTGCCGGCGTAGCCATCGGCGAATACATCCGCGACACCGGACGCGACGCCCTCATCGTATACGACGACCTCTCCAAGCAAGCCGTGGCATACCGCGAAATCTCGCTTATCCTCAAACGTCCCTCCGGCCGCGAAGCATACCCCGGCGACATCTTCTACCTACACTCACGTCTGCTGGAACGCGCCGCCAAGATTATCGACAACCAAGCCGTAGCCGAGAAAATGAACGACCTCCCCGCAGCACTTAAACCCATCGTCAAAGGCGGAGGCTCGCTCACCGCACTGCCCATCATCGAAACGCAAGCCGGTGACGTATCGGCATACATTCCCACCAACGTCATATCCATCACCGACGGACAAATATTCCTCGAAACAGCACTCTTCAACCGCGGTATACGCCCCGCCATCAATGTCGGCATCTCCGTATCACGCGTAGGCGGCAACGCCCAAATCAAGAGTATGAAAAAAGTCGCCGGTACACTCAAAATCGACCAAGCACAATTCCGCGAGCTCGAATCCTTCACCAAATTCGGTGGCGATATCGATGCCGTGACCGCTCGAGTCATCGACAAAGGCCGCAAAAACGAACGACTGCTTATCCAGCCTCAATACCAGCCCTGTGCCGTCGAAGACCAAGTAGCCGTTATCTACTGCGGCGTCAACGGCCTGCTCGAAAAAGTGCCTCTGGATCGCGTAGCTGACTTCGAAAAACAATACATCCAACAGCTACACGCCCAGTACCCCGAAGCACTCAACGAGATAGCCGCAGGACGCATCGGCAATGACGTCACAACCAAGCTCACCGAAGTAGCCACCAACGTGGCCGCTCGATTTGCCTAAGCAACAGACACCACACCCAGCCTACCCCAACCAACGACAGAACGACAGTAAAAAACAATGGCAACACTACGCGAACTCAAAGGACGCATAGGCTCCGTAGCCTCCTCCGAGAAAATCACCGGAGCCATGAAGATGATATCCTCAGCCAAGATGCACAAAGCCGAAGGCGCATTGCGCCGCCTCGTGCCCTTCCGCAGCCTTATCAACGACATCATCGCCAACCTATTGAGCTCGGACGCAACTTTCGCCTCGCCACTTGTGGCCGCACGCAACGTCCGACACGCCACAGTCATCGTCTGGGGTAGTGACGACGGCCTATGCGGAGCCTACAACGCCAATATTGTCAAACAATTGGCAAATTATATCGCCAAACTGCGCAACAACCTGGACAACTCGGCATCCATTACCATAGTTCCCATAGGTCGCAAAATGGTCAAAGCCTGCAACGCCATAGACCTCGATGGAGTCACCATAACACCTGCCCCCGGAGACATCACATCCAAGACCAACGGAGCCGAAGTCGTAGCCTTTGCTCGCAACCTTCAGCAAGACTTTGCCTCCGGCCTTACCGACCGCATAGACATAGCCTACATGTCCTTCAAGACCGCCGGACGACAGCGCTTCACCGCCACACAATACCTGCCCGTACTCGAAAGCAGCCTGCGCGGCAGCCAAGCAACCACTGCCAACGCTTCCCGTCCCTACCTATTCGAACCGGACGCCGCCGGCATCTTTGACAGTGCGCTGCCTATGTTCCTGATGGCAACCATGCAACAAGTATTTACCGAAAACCGAGCCTCCGAACAAGCCGCACGCATCATGGCAATGCAAAGCGCCAACGACAACGCCAAGAAACTCCTCGAGCAACTGCAACTGGAATACAACAAACTGCGTCAACAATCCATCACCACCGAACTCCTCGACATCGTAGGAGGCCAGGTACGCGACTGACGCACAACATCATAACGCAAAACAACAATACAAACCAAACATCAACCGACCGATCAATGGGTAGTATAAAAGAATACTTCACATCATTAGGCACCGGAGTGGCAAGCCTCGTAAAAGGCATGACCGTAACCGGCAAAGAATTCGTCACGCCTAAGATTACAGAACGTTATCCCGAAAACCGCGAGACGCACCATCCCGCCGAACGCTTTCGCGCCATGCTCCAATTTGTGTACGACGACGAAGGCAACCACAAATGCATAGCCTGCGGTACGTGCGAACGCGTATGTCCTAACGGCACAATATCCATCACAACCAAGGACATACCCGCCCTTACACCCACCGGCAAGAAAAAAGTCCTGGACAAATACACCTATGACCTGGGAAGCTGCACCTTCTGCCAGCTCTGCGTCACCAACTGCCCCACACACGCCATCGAATTCACCAACGACTTCGAACAAGCCGTGTTCACCCGCAGCAAACTGGTCAAGACGCTCAACTATCTGCCCGAAAAAGAACAGCCCGTGCCCACGCCCGAGCAGATAGCCGAATACAAGGCCAAGATGCTCGAAGCCGCCAAAGCCAAAGCTGCCGCTGCTGCTAAGGCCAAAGCCGCAGCAGCCGCTAAAGCCGCCGAAAACCCGGCCAACTCGGTACAACCCGCCGGGAAGCCAGCACCCACGCAAAACGAAAAATAACACAATATAATGGAATCATTAGGAAGTATCATCATGTATGTCATCATCGCCCTGTCGATGATTGTATTCTCGGTACTGGCCGTGACCACGCGTAAGATCCTACGCTCCGCCACATTCCTGCTCTTTGCCCTTTTCAGCGCCGCTGCCCTATATTTCCAACTCGACTACGAGTTCCTCGGCGCGGTACAGATTGCAGTATACGCCGGCGGTATCGTAGTGCTGTTTGTCTTCTCAATACTACTGACAAGCAAGCCCGGCCACAATAGCGAGAAACTCACCTCCAAGTCGCGTAAAGCCGGACTGTTGGCAGCTCTGGCCACAGCCATCGTATGCGGCTACACATTAGTGAGCCGTTGCGCACTCTTTACCAAAGCGCCCGAGATGACCAACCCCACAATGGACCGAATCGGAACCGATATACTCGGCTCCGGACCCGGCCAGTACCTGTTGCCCTTCGAAGCCGTCAGCATCCTGCTGCTGGCATGTATCATCGGCGGCGTAGTGATTGCACGTAAACGTTAAGCCACCACGACTATGGAAATTACAGCAATATATTACCTGATACCCAGCCTGATAATGTTCTGCGCCGGAATCTACGGATTTATCACCCGCAAGAACATGATTGCCATACTCATCTCGCTGGAACTGATGCTCAACGCCGTTGACGTCAACTTCGTCGTATTCAACCGCTACCTCTATCCCGGCGCACTCGAAGGCATGTTCTTCACGCTTTTCGCCATCGCCATCGCAGCGGCCGAGACAGCTCTCGCCATCGCCATAATAATCAACATCCACCGTGCCACACACAACATCGATGTGCGCACCCTTAACGAAATGAAATTCTAACAACAGTCATGGATATCACATTCCCGCTGCTCATTCTGTGCATACCCCTGTTCATGTTCCTGCTGCTGGGTATCGCCGGATGCAAAATGAGCCATAAAACGGCAGGCATCTTAGGCACCGTCGGTATGGGTGTCACAGCCGTCCTGGGCTATACCGTAGCACTGACATACTTCTTCAGCGGCAATCCCGAATTTGTCAACGAATCGGGACAACGCCTCCAATACATTGTATTCAACATCGACTGGCTGGCCTTCACCGATGATTTGGTGATACGTCTGGGCTTCTACCTTGACTCGATCTCGGCAATGATGCTTATAGTCATCACCACCATATCATTCATGGTACACCTCTACAGCCTCGGATATATGCACGGCGAACGCGGCTTCCAGCGCTACTACGCCTTCCTATCGCTGTTCAGCTTCTCGATGCTCGGTCTGGTGGTAGCCACCAACATCTTCCAGATGTACATCTTCTGGGAACTTGTGGGCGCTTCCTCCTACCTGCTCATCGGATTCTACTATACAAAACATGCAGCCGTTTCCGCATCCAAAAAAGCGTTTATCGTCACTCGCTTTGCCGACCTCGGATTCCTCATTGGCATTCTTGTTCTATCATTCTATAGCAAGACCTTTGACTTTGCCGCCCTCACCACCAACCCCATGGAAGCACTCGGCGGAGCCGCCGGCACCACCTTCCTCGGCGCTTCGGTACTCACCTGGGGCCTAGTACTCATCTTCATCGGCGGTATGGGCAAATCGGCAATGATGCCCCTGCACATTTGGCTGCCCGATGCAATGGAAGGCCCCACACCCGTATCGGCGCTCATCCACGCCGCCACGATGGTTGTCGCAGGCGTATTCCTGGTAGCGCGTATGTTCCCGGTATATATCTTCGAAGCCTCAGCCACCACATTCGTAGCCATCATAGGTGCCGCCACGGCATTCTATGCCGCAGTCGTAGCCTGCACACAACTCGACATCAAACGCGTACTCGCCTTCTCCACCATATCTCAGATAGCATTTATGATGGTAGCCCTCGGCGTTGCCGGTCTCGGCATGGGCGAAGTCAGCCACCACGGCCTCGGATACATGGCCTCGATGTTCCACCTGTTCACACACGCCATGTTCAAGGCCCTGCTCTTCCTCGGAGCCGGCGCACTGATTCACGCAGTACACTCCAACGACTACACCGCCATGGGCGGCCTTCGCAAATACATGCCCATCACCCACTGGACATTCCTCATAGGCTGTCTCGCCATAGCCGGTATACCCCCCTTCTCGGGCTTCTTCAGCAAGGACGAAATCCTCTCGGCCGCATACGCATGGAGCCCCTGGATGGGTGTTTGGATGACCATGGTAGCAGCCCTGACAGCATTCTACATGTTCCGCCTGTACTACCTCATCTTCTGGTGGAAGAAACATGACACCTCACATCATACCCCGCATGATGCACCTTGGACCATGTCCGTGCCCCTGATATTCCTCGCAGCAGTATCCTGCGTCGCCGGATTTATCCCCTTCGGGCACTATGTCACATGGGACAACATGCCCTACGACATCCACCTCGACCCGACCATAGCAATCACCAGCGTAGTCATTGCCATAGCAGCCATAGCACTGGCCACGGTGATGTACCGCAAAGAGAACGCCATCCCCGCACGTCTGCGTGCAGCCATGCCGCACCTCTGGGACTGGGCTTTCCACCGCTTCTATTGGGACGAACTCTATATGTTCATCACCCACAAGATTATTTTCAATCTCATCTGCCGCCCCATCGCATGGTTTGACCGCCACATCATCGACGGAACCATGGACGCTCTTGCCAATATCACCAACAAGGCATCCTTCGCCATCCGCGGCATGCAGTCAGGACAGATACAAACATATGTTCGCGTATACCTTATCGGTGCCCTGCTGCTCGGAGTCATCACTTCCATAGTTCTGGCTCTTGCCTAAGCCCAATACAACGGTGTAAAATCTTAAAAACAACGCAACAATGTTTAGCAACATTCTGACATACTTCGTAGTCATCCCGCTGATAATGATGGCGGGACTGGCTCTGAGCAAAAACATCAAGCAGATACGCGCCGTCGCCGTTGCCGGGTCCACGGCACTGATAGCGCTGTCCGTGTACCTGCTCGTCGAATACCTGAAGCAGCGTGCCGCCGGAGCCACCGACCCCATGCTCTTCGTAGGATCCTGGGAGTGGTTCAAGCCGCTTAACATCCACCTCGCCGTCGGCGTTGACGGTATATCCATAGCCATGCTGCTGCTATCAAGCATCATCGTCTTCGCCGGCAGCTTCGCCTCATGGAAAATCGAGCAGCCAAAAGCATTCTTCCTGTGGCTCATACTCCTGTCCACCGGCGTCTTCGGCTTCTTCATCAGCATCGACCTCTTCACAATGTTCATGTTCTACGAAGTCGCCCTCATCCCCATGTACCTCCTTATCGGCGTTTGGGGCTCGGGACGCAAGAACTACTCGGCAATGAAGCTGACCCTGATGCTCATGGGCGGCTCAGCATTTCTGATGCTCGGCCTCATCGGCATATACTACCACAGCGCACCCGAAGGACAGACACTGACTTGGAACATTCTCGAGATTGTACAAAACGGAGCCATCTCCCACGGCTGGCAGACATTCCTGTTCCCGATGACCTTCGTAGGCTTCGGCGTACTGGGCGCGATGTTCCCCTTCCATACATGGTCGCCTGACGGCCACGCCTCGGCCCCCACGGCAGTATCCATGCTCCACGCCGGCGTACTAATGAAGCTCGGCGGATACGGCTGCTTCCGCGTCGCCATCTACCTGATGCCCGAAGCCGCCAACGAACTTGCCTGGATATTCCTCATCCTCACCGGCATCTCCGTAGTCTACGGTGCATTCAGCGCCTGCGTACAGACCGACCTCAAGTACATCAATGCATACTCCTCGGTATCTCACTGCGGTATGGTACTCTTCGCCATACTGATGCTCAACACCACCGCAATGACCGGTGCAATTATGCAGATGCTCTCGCATGGTCTGATGACAGCCCTCTTCTTTGCACTCATCGGCATGATCTACGGACGTACACACACCCGCGACATCCGACAGATGGGCGGACTGATGCGCATAATGCCATACTTAGCCGTATGCTACGTCATAGCCGGTATGGCCTCGCTCGGTCTCCCCGGACTTAGCGGCTTCGTGGCCGAGATGACCATATTCGTCGGATCGTTCCAGCACGCCGACCTCTTCCACCGCATATTTACCATTGTGGCCTGCGCATCCATCGTCATCACCGCCGTATACATCCTACGCGTAGTAGGCAAACTGCTCTTCGGCCCGGTACAAGACAAACATCACCTGTCGCTCACCGATGCGACATGGTGGGAACGCCTCTCCACGGTTACACTCATCGTATGTGTAGCCGCCATAGGTTGCTTCCCCAACTTCTTTGCCGACCTTATCCGCAGCACATTCTCCGTTGACATCTTCAGCGTTTTGGGTATGACCCCCGTAATACCCGGCGTAGGATGAACACCGATCTAATGACATTATTCAGCATCCACACACAGCACATAGCATACTAAGCAATGGATTACTCACAGTTTTTAGCAATGAAGCAAGAGATCGGACTCCTCGTAGTCTTCCTCTTGGTCTTCCTCTACGACACCTTCATGCCCAAGAAAGCGCAAGGGGCACTTCCCATTGTCGCCATTATCGGCATGGCAGCCCTCACCATCTTGGGACTTTGCTCCTGCATGCTCGGCTCGGGCGAATTTACTTCGGCTTTCGCCGGCATGTACGAGACATCCCCCGAAATTTCAGCCATCAAGACCATCCTTAATATAGGCGTCATCATCGTTCTGATACAGTCGCTCAAATGGGCCAACGGCGAGCTGATGATAGTACGCCGCGGCGAGTTCTTCGAGTTGTTGCTCGTGACGCTCTTCGGAATGTACCTTATGATTTCGGCACGCCACTTCCTGGTATTCGTCATCGGTCTCGAAAGCGCCTCGCTGCCTCTGGCCGCTATGGTCGCTCTCGACAAAAATCGTTACGAAAGCCACGAAGCAGCCGTCAAGTATATCCTTACCGCCGTATTCTCCTCGGCCATATTCCTGATGGGTCTAAGCTTTGTATACGCACTCACCGGGTCACTATACTTTGACAAGATATACCTCGCCGTCAGCGGAGCCGACTCTACCATGCTTATCCTGGCCCTGGCCTTCGTCATCTCCGGTATAGGCTTCAAGCTGTCGCTCGTGCCCTTCCACCTATGGACGGCAGACGTATATCAAGGTGCGCCCACCTCTGTTACGGCATATCTTAGCGTCATATCCAAAGGCGCGGCAGCCTTCGCCTTCATGTGCGTACTTGCCCAAGCCTTCGGCAATATCTACAGCCAAGTATGGGAATGGATGCTCTACGCCCTTATCATCCTGACCATCACCGTGGGCAACCTCTTTGCCATACGCCAGCGCAATATCAAGCGCTTCTTGGCATTCTCCTCCATCTCACAAGCCGGATACATTATGCTCGGCATCATCGCCCACAACGTCATGGGCACCGCCGCAATGATGTACTACATACTTGTGTACATATTCTCCAACCTCGCCGCCTTCGGCGTTATCGCCGCCATCGAGAACTTCTCCGGCAAAGTATCCATTGACGACTACCGCGGACTGGCCAAGACCAATCCCCGCCTATCATTTGCAATGATGCTGGCTATGTTCTCTCTGGCCGGTATACCGCCCTTCGCCGGCTTCTTCAGCAAATTCTTCATATTCACCGGCGCCATCAATCAAGGCAGCATTGCCATCTACGTCCTGGTGCTTATCGCACTTATCAATACCATCATATCCCTGTACTACTACCTCTTGGTGGTCAAGGCGATGTATATCAGCGAAGAGCCCTGTCAAATCCAACGCTTCCGCTCGGCGTTTTCCGAGCGTCTGGGCCTTGTGATTACGGTCGGCGGCATACTGCTGCTCGGTATCGTAAGCCCCGTATACGACTGGCTGCTCGGCGTAGCAGGCGACAGCATCCTCAACGTCTACTTCATCCAATAAGCGAGTAATCCCCACACATACGGCGAGCGGCCGACCCTCAAAGGTCGGCCGCTCGCTATTAAAGTCCATCATAAGGTAAGTCCACAGTCGAAGCGATAACGCGTTTATATTGTGTGGCAATGAGACGGCAGCGATTACGGCAGAAAAGCCTTACGCAGACTGATAAGCCCGTTGCATAGCCAATCGTTAATCAGCGCGCAGCCACACGCTTGAAACGCGAATAAGCTGCGGCCATACGCGTGTGATAACCGCGAGCAGCGTATGACGGACCATTGTAACCGCGGGCAAAAGCGCTCCAATTACGCGCCTGCAAAGCCGGAAGCAGCCCCGAATTGCGGACAAAAGCGGCAAACAGTTCCAACTGGTCGCGCTCGCTGCGAGACATCAGGCGCACAAAGTCATCCGGGCTGTCCGCCCCGCATTTCTTCCAATTGAATCCGCCGATTTGGAACATACCCCAAAAGGTTCCTTGTATTGCCGATAGGTCGTGTATGGTACGTGCCGCATCAAGACGCGCTTGCTGGGCGGCCTGCTGCGAACCATAGCGTGCTGCATTAGGGCGTGCAAACACCACCGAATGGCTGCGTCTGTACTTGCCCAAAGCCACCCCGTTACGGGCGGCAAAGCGTCTGAACATACTCAGGTCAAAATTGATCAACGGCTTGCCTTCGGACCAGAACCCTTGGTGTGTCTTGCCGGCCTCTATTTCGACTACAGCTTTAATGGCGGCCACTTCGACATCCATCTCGGCTGCAACTTCGACAAAATCATCTTCAGTCAAACGGCCATGCCTATACTCCGGTGCAAGTTCCAGTGCTATGGTGTCACCATCGACGCCGATGGTATATTTAAGCACATCCGCAGGCTCTATCTTGTCGGCGCGTAATGTATCGGCATCTGCGGTCGCCGGCTTGGCCTTAGCGGTCTTGAAATTTGCGCTCTTGGCTGTATGCCGCGAATGTGCATTGGCTGTATGCCTCGGATGTGCAAATGACGGCACCGTCAGAGATGCCAGCGCCACAGCGGCCGACATAAGCGCGTAATAATGTAGTTTCATGGGCTTACGGGTATTGGTGCCTACCTAAGCAGGCGCAGGACTCTAAAAGACAAAAAAACATCCGTGCTGTCTGACCACGAGGTCTCGGCACGGATGTTTTATGTCTATACTATCAATTCTTGAGATCGGCGACCTTCTCGATAGTGCGGCGTAGCTGTCCCCAGAAACGTTCGACAGCGGGGATATTCATGCGCTCGCTGGGCGAGTGTACGCCCTGCAATGTCGGGCCGAAGGATGCCATATCCAGATGCGGGTATTTCTGCAGGAACAGACCGCATTCCAGGCCGGCGTGTATGGCCATGATGGCAGGCTTGACACCGTAGAGTTCCTCGTAAGCATCCGAAGCTATCTTCATGATGCGCGAGTTGAGGTTGGGTGCCCATCCGGGGTATCCGTCTCCGTGTGTCACCGTAGCGCCGGCGAGCGTAAAGACGGCCTCGACACGATGGGCGATGTCCCATTTGCGCGACTCTACGGACGAGCGCTGCGAGGTGGTCACGAGGATTTCCTCATCGGGACGCATCTTGACACTTGCCAAGTTGGTGGACGTTTCCACCAAGCCTTCGATGTCGCGGCTCATGGAAATCACTCCGTGAGGTGCCGAATATAGGGCGTCTACCAGGCGGCGCGTTGTATCTTCGTCCACAGCCATCTCGGGACGATCTACACTGTCCAGTGCAAATTCGATAGTCGGCTCGAGGTCTTTGTACTCGTTCTTTACCTCGGCTACGTAACAGTTGAACGCTGCTACTACCTTTTCCTTATTGGCGGTATTGACGCCGAAGATTGCATGAGCGGCACGCGGAATGGCGTTGCGCAGGTTGCCGCCATCGATTTCGCACAGTGACAGCTCATATTTCCGGCCCAGAGTCCAGAGGAAGCGAGCGAGCAGCTGTACGGCGTTGGCACGGCCCAAGTGGATGTCGCCGCCCGAGTGACCGCCGAGGCCCTTGCTGATGTCGAATTTGAAGTAATGGAAGTCGGTGGGTGCAAACGAACGATTGTACTTGAACACGCAAGTGGTGTCCACACCGCCGGCACAACCAACGAAGATCTGTGCATCGTCTTCGGAATCGAGGTTGAGCAGGATGCTGCCGTGTATCATATCATCTCCGAGATTATATGCACCCGTGAGACCTGTCTCCTCATCTACGGTGAAGAGTGCTTCCATCGGGCCGTGTACCAGGCTCTCGTCCGTGAAGGCGGCAAGGGCGCCGGCCATACCGATGCCGTTGTCAGCACCCAAAGTGGTGCCGTCGGCATGCAGCCATTCGCCGTCGACGATGGTGGTGATAGGATTATTCTCGAAGTCAAAAGACTTGTCGTTGCTCTCGCATACCATATCCATATGTGCCTGAAGTATGATGCCGGGAGCCTGTTCGTGGCCGGGAGTGGCCGGCTTGCTCATCAAGACGTTGCCTATGGCGTCTGTCTTGACAGCTATGCCATGCTTGGCGGCAAAGTCCAGTAGAAACTGACGAATCTTACCCTCCTTCTTGGACGGACGGGGGACCTTGGTGATTTGGTCGAAAATGCCGAAAACCTCGGCCGGTTTCAAATCTTTTATTGTCATAATGGTATATGTTTTTGGGTATATAACTCGTATTGAATTATGCCGGCCTCGAAGGCCTTACGCGCACGGCATTTGTAAAGATTGTTAAAATCGCGCGTATTTCGCCCCCTAAATTACAAAATAAAATTGATATATAGCTAAATTCCGCCCTAACTTTATTAAATTTGCATATCCAAACGCACGACACAGGCATTATGCGACTGCTGATACTGACATTGATACTGCTTGCGGTGGCACTACTGCTACTGGGCATACGCGTATTGTTTGTCCGCGGAGGACGCTTTCCGTCCTCGCATATACACGACAACGAAGCCCTGCGCCGTCGCGGGCTGGACTGTGCTACGCATGACAAAGAATCCAAATAATCATACATATAAACAATCTAAAAACCAAAGATGAAAAAAATCCTTTATGCCGTTGCGATACTCGCATTAGGAGCCACCACCGCATGCGGAGGCAATGGCGAAGCAGACGCAAAGAGCGACTCGCTCACAATCACCCCCGTCAAGAAAGTTAAGTCCGAATCTTTTGCCGCTACTACCAATATACGCTATATCGACCGCGACTCGCTGCTTTTCAAATTTGACTACGCACGTAAGACAATGGACGAGTGCCACCAGATAGCCGTAGCATTGCAGCAGTACCAGAACGAACTGGGTGCACAACTCCAGAGCAAGCAAAACGCCATTCAAGAGAAAGCCAAGAACAACGGATACCTCAGCGAAGCCAGCTACAACGCCGATCTCAAAGAACTCCAGAACCTTGACCGCAGCCTCCAGACCCGCTATGCAGCCCGCGCCGACAAGGACAACCGCCGCATCAACGAGCTCACCAAGGCCGCAAGCGATTATATTGACAACTTCCTGATCGAATACAACAAAACCAAGAAATACGACGCCATACTCGATCGCGCCGTCGGCTTGTACTTCAATCCGGCACTCGACATCACCGACGAAGTTGTCAAAGCCCTCAACGAATCCTACAACAAGGCTCAAGAGGATAAAAAATAACCTCGACAATATCCGGTGCAGGACTACTGCGCCACTTCACACTTTGGGCCGGCAGTCCGCGCCGCCTTTCAATATAACATTACAAGATGACTACACAAGCCAAAGCCGACACCCTCGTAATCATACCGATGTACAACGAGAAGGAAAATGCGGCCGCCATCATAGATGCCGTACTGGCACTTGACACGCCTTTCGACATCCTCGTGATTGACGACAACTCGCCCGACGGCACCGCCGCAATCGTGCGCGAAAAAATGGGAGAGCATCCCGGGCGCGTAGACATCATCGAACGCGCGGGCAAACTCGGCCTCGGCACCGCCTACATCGAAGGCTTCCGTTGGGGCCTGGCTCACGGGTACGAGTACATCTGCGAGATGGATGCCGACTTTTCGCACAACCCAAAGGACCTGCCGCGATTGCGCCAAGCCCTGGTAAGCGGACAAGGCGATGTCGCCGTAGGCTCGCGATACCTCACCGGAGTCAATGTCGTCAATTGGCCCATGGGACGCGTCCTGATGTCCTATTATGCCTCTAAATATGTGCGCATAGTCACCGGACTGCACGTACGTGATACCACCGCCGGATTCGTATGCTACCGCGCCGAAGTACTGCGAGCCATGAACCTGGATGCGATACACTTCAAAGGCTACGCCTTCCAAATCGAGATGAAGTACACCGCACACGTACTGGGATTTCGCATCACAGAAGTACCCATAGTCTTTGTCAACCGTGTTCTCGGAACGTCCAAGATGAATTCCGGCATCTTCGGCGAAGCCCTTTTCGGCGTCATCAAGCTCAAATGGTGGGGCGCCACCGGCCGCATCAAGAAACGTCACGCCGCCACACGGCAATGACAACATTACTATATAATGCAACCTTTGCCGGAGCCCCCGAGGGGACTCCGGCATACGTGTATATAGACGGAGACAAAATCGGCAAGACTGGCTTCGGCACACCGCCGCCCGGGATGGTTGCGGACGAGCTTACCGACTGCGGCGGCGACCTGCTCATACCCGGCGCCATAGACTGCCATGTGCATACTCGCGACCCCGGACTGACCCATAAAGGAGACATCGCCACCGAAACCGCAGCCGCACGCGCCGGAGGCGTCACCTCGATATTGGATATGCCCAATACGGTGCCGCAGACAACGACGATGGCTTTGGTACGCGCCAAGATGAAACGTGCCGCCAAGGTCGCCAATGCCAATTACGCCTTCTTTATAGGTGCCGCCGGCTCGGCCAACCTCAAGGACCTGGCGCAAGCCGACTACCGCATCATCCCCGGCATAAAGCTTTTCATGGGCTCGTCCACAGGCAATATGCTTGTGGACAAGGACGACGACCTGCGGCGCCTCTTTGACTTGGCAGCATCGCTGGACGTCATCATCGTAGTGCATGCCGAAGACGAAGAAATAATCGCTGAAAATCGAGCATTCATATCGGCACTCTACGGCAACGCCGAAGTCCCGGTGCGCGTACACAGCAAAATACGTCCGGCCGAAGCCTGCCTACGTGCCACCGAACGCGCCATCACACTTGCCCGACAATACGGCACTCGGCTGCATATCGCACACGTCACCACCGCCGACGAGGCGGCATTACTCTCTGACCAACCGTTATCGACGTCCAAGCGCATCACGGCCGAAGTATCACCGCATCACCTGCTGTGGTGTGCCGAGGAAGACGGCGACAACCCGCGTATGAAGATGAATCCGGCCGTCAAGACCGCTGCCGATCGCGAAGCACTGCGCCGAGCTGTCATCGACGGGCGCATCGACATCATCGCCACCGACCATGCGCCGCACCTCTTGACCGAAAAGGCCGGCGGAGCATTACGCGCCGCCTCGGGCGCTCCGATGGTGCAATTCTCAGTCCCGGCTATGCTCGGACTCTTTGACATAGACGCTGTCGTACGTCTTATGTGCCACAATCCGGCTCTACTCTACGGCATACAGCGGCGAGGCGACATCGCCCCGGGTATGTATGCAGACATCGCACGCATACGCCGCGTGGTGCCCTACATCGTGCACGATGCCGATGTGGTATCGCGCTGCGCATGGACTCCTATGGATGGTCGAGCACTCCGATATCGCATCATCGACACATGGCTCAACGGCAGGCGGCAAGGCAAAGCCATGCCCCTCGAATTTGCACGCCGATGGTAATATACGCCGCACCTTTGCAAGGGTACACCACCGCCTTATGGCGTCGCGTCCATATGCGGCTATGCGGCGGCATCGATGCTTATTTCACACCTTTTGTGCGCGTCGAAGGCGGACATCCGTCACCGCGTGCAATGCGAGATGCCGCCGAGGACCGCAACGCAATACCTCAAATCATATTTCGCGACATCACCGAGCTGCGCATACTCTGCGACAGCCTTGTCGATGTCGGGTATACATCCATAGACCTGAATATGGGCTGCCCTTTTGTGCCACAGGTGAAGCATGGTCGCGGCGCAGCCGTCATCGCCGATATTCCGCTATTGGAGTCTGTGGCCGCAGACATCGCCGGCAGATACAGCGGCATATCTTTCTCGGTCAAGATGCGCTTGGGCATAGACAATCCGGAGCAATGGCGCTCGGCTATGCCCGTCATCAACGATATACAGCTACATCACCTGTGCGTACATCCGCGCACGGCCAAGATGCAATACGGCGGCGCGGCCGACATCGAAGCCTTTGCCCAAATCACAGACGCAACCACGCACCGCGTTGTCTACAACGGAGACATCCGCACGCCCGAGCAGGCCAAGGCTCTGTATACGCGCTTCCCCTCGCTTTACGGCATTATGGTCGGCCGCGGCCTCATAGGTCGCCCCACCCTCGCCGCCGAAATCTGTCAAGGCCGCGAGTATGACGAGGCACAACAACGCCAAGCCTTTATTACGATGCTCGATACCGTATATGCCGAGGCAGTCGCACGATATTGCGGCGCGGCCCAAATTCTGGCGCACGTCAAGCCTTACTGGGAATACGCAACAGCATTTTCGGCCTATCGCCGCGCACTCAAGGCCATAGTCAAGGCCCATACACTTGCCGCATACGAGGCCGCCGTAGCATCGCTGCGGCAATAAGGCGGGTATACCGAAGCCGACCGATACAATACGACAGCGGGCCGCATCCCGGAATGGATGCGGCCCGCTGCAATTATTCTGTTATCAGCCTATGGCTGCTATTAGCGAACGAGTACCTTAGTGGCTTTCTTGCCTTGTACGCGGATGTAGAGACCGTTAGCGGGGGTGGCTACGCGTACACCTTGCAGGTTGTAGTATACCACGGGAGCATCTTCGTCTTCGACAGTGATGTCGGATACACCGGATTTCAGTTTTGCCGTAACTTTGACATTCTTTAATTCCCAAGTACCGGCGATTTCGGCGGTCGAGATGTAGTGGAAGCCCACCTGTACTTTCTTTCCTATATATGTGCTCAAGTCAATAGTTTGTTCATAATAAGTCCAAGCGAATTTTGTGGGAGCAGTAACATCGGAAAGTTTGGTCCAGGTAGTAGCGCCTTCTTCGCGAACAGCGATTTCAACATAATTCACAACGTCAGCTACATCAATTAATTTATTATTGAGCTTGAACTGATTCATAGCCTGCTCGAAAGTTATTTCGGCGGGCGCGATACGGTTGGTAAGGTCGAATACGGGCGAAACAGCGTATGCATCCGATGCATTAGCTGCTCCATTATATGCGCTGGCTTTCAGACCGTATTTCGAATCAACACCCCAGGGATTGAAGTCTGTAGCTGCTTCGAAGGTGAAGCCGCAGTCTTTTGCGAAACAAGTATTTTCGTAAACGATATCGGCTTTGTCCGTAACGGTGAGCGTGTAGGATGCTTCGCCGGCTTCGTATTTGTCTGTAGCTTCGGCAACAGCCTTGATGGTGGTTGTACCAACTGCGACGAGTTTAACCTCGCCGGTAGCAGCGTCTACGGTAGCCACTTCTTCGTTGGAGGAAGTGTATACAACGGCAGCATCGGTGTCTTTGGTGAGTTCGTTAGCGGGAACGGTTTCGCTGAGATCTACAGTAACAGTGGCATTTGCAAAAGCCAGATTGGCTTCTTTCTTGGCATTGGGGTCTACAACCACAAGGGTATAGGATGCTTCGCCGGCCTTGTATGTATCTGTAGCTTCGGTAGCGGCCTTGATGGTGGTCGTACCGGCTGCAACGAGTGTAACCACGCCGGTAGCGGCGTCTACGGTAGCAACTTCTTCGTTAGAGGAAGAGTATACGGCAGCGGCATCGGTGACCTTGGTCAGCGCGTTCTCGGGAACGGCTTCGCCGAGAGTGGCGTTGACGGTCTCGCTGGCGAATGCCAGGCCGGCATCGGCTTTCTCAGAACCGCCGCCCTGTTCTGTCTCAAACACAACTTTGGAGATCTGAGCATTTTTACTATTGGTCACCTTGAGAGTGTACTTTGTACCGGCAGCCTGATAGTCTGCAGGGATTTCAAACGCGAAGTCTGTACTCGTGGCATTCAGCGTTACATTTTCTTTGACCGCGTTAGTACCGGCGAGCAGAGACACCTTGACACTCGTAGAACCGCTTCCACTAGTGGTAATCGTGATTTTCGTGCAGTTGTCTGCAAGCGTAAACGCTACAGAACCTGCGGACTTTTTAAGTTGCAGATATGTGGCACCACTGTATTTTCCTTTCTTGCAGTTTACGAACTCGAAGTCAACTCCGTTGATTTTAGCTGTTGACGCAGTAGCGGATTCTGTTGAGGGCAGAAGTGCTGCAGTCGTCTCGTCAGAGAAGTCGACAGTCACAGTTTCAGCCATTGCGAATGTGCCGCTGAGGACTACAGCAGCGAGGCTGAGTAAAAATTTTTTCATAAGTTTTTGTTTATTGATTAGTATTTGGTTGATGAATTTATTTTCGGAATCAATCGGGTCTAACAAACTCTGCTTTGGTAGGCTGAGGAAAGGGCGACCTCTCCTTATATTTGGGAGCACAAAGGTAGTCATTTTTTACTATAAGCAGGTTGTATAAACTGTTAAATTTTAGAATACTTACCATATAACTCAACCGAAGTGCCACACGTTCTGCCTAAAGCTTGTAAAGATGACCACAACTTTAGTTATTGCAAATTTACGTTAACAATTCATAATTATTATTTACACCATTAACTACCTAATAAATTTTTGATACCTTTGCATTGTCAAATAAGGGAAACTATAGACATCTATCCAAATAGCATCTAAGTACAATAATAAGTGAATCATAGGTTTTAGGAAATAGGCAGCTTGCGAAAGTCGCCTATTTCCTTTTTTTCTTGCTTCGTGATTTTCATATCACGACATCTCCGCAGCGGGACACAATCAGGCACACCAAGGCCGAACGACGCCGAGGCCAAACATTCCGGAAGCCGAACGATGCCGAAACTGCCGACGCCTTGTCGTCTCATTGCTCATATACACCGAATTCTTGCCTTTCTGTCGGAATTTCCGTACTTTTGCACCAAATTAAAAAGAAACACACATACAATTATGGCAAAAGTAGGAGATACTGTGCGCTACCTCAACGCTGTGGGGGGTGGACGCATAGTCCGCATCGAAGGAAATATTGCCGTGGTAGACGACGACGGCTTCGAAACTCCGGTACTGCTGCGCGAATGCGTAGTGGTATCTACAGACCAAAATACACGTATGGGCGCCGCCATCGAGACGCCTCAACCATCCAAGCAGGCGCAGCCGCAAACCGCACCTACCACACATACGACACAGCCCGTCGTCCCGACCGAAGCGGCCATAGAAACGCCCGGCGGCGACAGCCTCAATATCGTCCTGGGTTGGGAAGCCGACGATTTGCGGCACATCGGCGCTTCGGGATACGATTGCTATCTCATCAACGATTCCAACTACTATCTCGATTTTGTCTTGATGGCACAACGTGACGGCGAAGACACGTGGAATACGATATACGCCGGCACCGTTGAGCCAAATATCCAGCTGCTTGTAGGCGAACACACTTCCGAAGTCGTCTCAGCACTGGACCATATACGTTTTCAGGCTTTGGCATACAAGCAAGGCCGGACATTCCAGCCCAAGACACCGTTGGACGTGCGCATCAATATCGACACCACCAAATTCTTCAAGGTACATTGCTTCAGGCCCAACGAGTATTTTGACACTCCGGTGCTGGCAACGGCATTGGTCACCAATGACGTCCCGGCAGACAATGCAGCCAAACGCGCCGACGATACCGCAAAGGCATTGCGCCGTGCCCTCGAAGAAAAGAAACGCGCCGACCGCCGCCCGGTACGCCGCCGCCCGACAGTCAAAACAGAAAACAATGACGCCGACCCGCTGGAAGTAGATCTACATATAGACAGTCTGCTGGATACCACCGCCGGAATGTCCCCCGCCGATATTCTCAACTATCAGGTGGACACTTTCCGCCGCATTATGGACGCCAATCTACGGCGCCACGGACGCCGTATAATATTCATCCACGGCAAAGGCGAAGGCAAGTTGCGCCAAGCACTCATCAAAGAATTGGAACACCGCTACCGCGGACAAGATGTCCAAGACGCCTCGTTCCAAAAATACGGCTTCGGAGCCACTCAGGTCACTATACGCTGACACTTAGGAATATAATAATTTAAAGCATCTCAGTGACGACAGACAAACCAAACCGGCACAAACTATGATACTATATTTCAGCGGAACAGGCAATACGCGATACTGTGCCAAAATGCTGGCCAAAGCGCTGGGCGACAAGGCCTATGACATATCTCCACGACAGCGCGACGGCGACATACCGGACAAAACCTCCACTCGGCAGCGCATCGTATGGATGTTCCCTATATATAGTTGGGGAGTGCCGCCGGTGGTCGTCGAATATATGCGTCAAGCCGACATCGCAGGAGCATCCGAAGTGCCGCACTACATGGTGGCCACCTGCGGCGACGACGCCGGCAATGCGGCCAAAATGTGGCGCAGTATAATTTCCGACCGCGGATGGACGCCTCGATCGGCATACACCATCCAAATGCCCAATACATACATATGTCTCCCCGGCTTCGATGTCGACAAAGATGAAATACGGCGTGCCAAAATCGATGCAGCACCGAAACGCATAGCGGTCATAGCCGCAGCCATAATGCAAGACAACCTCTCGGCACAGCCTCACGATATGGTTACGCGCGGATGCTGTGCTTGGCTGAAGACCTCGGTTATATACCCGAGTTTCAAAAACAATGGGGTCAAACCGCAACGCTTTACCGTCACGGACGTATGCATAGGCTGCGGAACATGCGCCCGAGCCTGCCCGATGTCAAATATCACAATCGAAGACGGGCATCCGCATTGGGGCCGAAATTGTGCAATGTGCCTGGCCTGCTATCACCGCTGCCCGACACACGCCGTGATGTACGGACATGCCACCCACTCCAAAGGTCAATATCGCGGACCCGAAGCGACATAAACGCACTAAATACCAAAACTGATAAAATACAGCAACGTCACTCGTCGCAATCGCTATGTATATAGTGGTGCGGTGCGGAACACTCGTGCAAATTCACATCTATGATGAAATGACGGTTGGCCATCCCGGCAATGGTAGTCATCTCATGCGACACGAGCACAATGGTCGTATCGCGTGCCAATTCGCGTATTAAGTCGTAGAGCTGGGCCTCGAAATGCTTGTCTATATAACTGAGAGGCTCATCCATCACCAGTAGTCGCGGATGTGAGATAATGGCACGTCCCAGGAGCGCACGTTGCAACTGGCCGCCGGACAACTGCCCTATAGGTTGCTCGGCATGCGCTTCAAGTCCGACACGGCGTATAGTCTCGTCATACAATCTGCGACGCTCGTCCTTGTCCATATCCAAAGCCAAGAGCCCGGAACTGATGACTTCGTGCACACTTATCGGGAAACGTGAGTCTATCATGTTTTTTTGCGGCAAATAGCCGACACGCACATCACGATTACGCATAACCGTGCCGCACGTGGGGCGCAGCAGCCCTAACAGAATGCGCAAAAGCGTAGTTTTGCCGCCGCCGTTGGGACCGGTGATGGCTATAAAATCGCCCTGACGTACATCAAAGCTGATATTGCGCAGCACCTCGCGTCCGTCCCAGCTCATACCCACGCCGGACAGCGACAATAGCACCTCTCTATCAGTGGCACAAGGCTTCGACGACGATTGACAATTGTCCTTCCCAGTCATAGTCCAACGGATTAATAATTACGAGACGAGCGTCCAACATTTGGTTCATACTTTGGGCCTGACGCGAGTCATACTCGCGCTGGAAGAATAGTACGCGTGCACCGGCCCGGCGTGCCTCGCCGGCAGTGTGCGCCATTGCCGACGGCGGCATCTCCTTGTTCTCGAAGCCGACCGAAATCTGTTGCAGGCCATAGTCGCGGGCAAAGTAGCTCAACGACGGATGCCAGATAGCGAAGGCACGTGTCGGCGCCGTCTTCAGCTTCTCGCTCCAGAGGCGGTCTATCGAATCAAGGTGATGCTCAAGCGCATCATACCTGTCATGGTAGTACTCCCGACCTTCTTTGTCGATGGACACTACCGCTTGGTACATATTGCGGGCAATGATACGAGCATTGCGCACCGACGACCACGTATGCGGATCGGCGATATGTTCGTGTCCGTCGCCATGGTCATGTGTATTGTATATCGGTTTGATACCCTTGGCGCAATCCACAAGGCGCACCGTCGATGGAAGCGTCGATGCCAAAGCCGTCTCGAAAGGCATACCGCCTATAGTAAAGTAGGCCCTTGACTTATCCACATCCATGCGTGCGCGTAATGTCGGCTCAAAGGTCTCCGGATTGGCACCGGACGTCAGCAGGGTCTGCACCTCAAAGCGGTCGCCTACGATATCTTCCAGCAAGGCACGCTGGGGCTCGATGCTCACTGTAAGTACCGGACGGCCGTCATCCGTGCCGCTACAGCCGCATAACGCCATAGCCAGCATAGTGAAAGCCGTAACTATCGGTAAGAATACTCGTATATTGCTATTGTCGCTTTCCATAAATACTAAAAGCGGAAAGATCGCAGGCACCCCGTGCGCTTCCCTTACTGCAAAGTTACACATTTTTTGATTACCGCTCGTCATTCTCGACTTTTACGTGCATTCAGCCGCTGATTTTCGGTCTTTATGGACAGTAGCTGGATTTTTTTGCGTACTTTTGCAGTAATAAGGAGTCGATGGCCCGACCCCGTTATGGCAAGGGCCACCGCTCGCCGTCGAAAATACAGCGTAATAACCTGTACATCACACCGAAATACAATATAATAACACTACATAATCACATTTCATTATGTCTAAAATCACACAAGCGGCCACACTGAAGCGGCCCGAAAGCCTCCGTGACAAAGCGTGGGCACGGTGGACAGCCCTCGGACTGTTGGCACTGGCAATGTTCTGCTCGTACATCTTTATGGACATCTTGTCTCCTATCAAAGACTTGATGCAATCGGAGCGTGGATGGGATTCCACCGCCTTCGGCACAATGCAGGGCAGCGAAACATTTCTGAACGTCTTCATATTCTTCCTGATATTTGCAGGCATCATCCTCGACAAGATGGGCGTGCGCTTCACCGCCGTACTTTCGGGCACGGTGATGCTGATAGGCGCGGCCATCAACTGGTATGCCGTCACCGACATGTTTGCCGGCAGCGGCTTGGAAATATGGTTCAACAACAATCTGAACTACATCCCCGGCTTCGATGAACTGGGTATCTCGCCTTTCTATGAAGGTATGCCCGCCTCGGCCAAGCTTTCCGCCGTAGGCTTTATGATCTTCGGTTGCGGCGTCGAAATGGCCGGCATCACCGTCAGCCGCGGTATCGTCAAGTGGTTCCAAGGTCGCGAAATGGCTCTGGCTATGGGCAGCGAAATGGCGTTGGCACGACTTGGCGTGGCTACCTGCATGATATTCTCGCCGATGTTTGCCAAGATGGGCGGTACCGTGGATGTCTCCCGCTCGGTGGCCTTCGGCGTGGTGCTGCTGCTGATAGCGCTCATCATGTTCATCGTCTACTTCTTTATGGACCGTAAACTCGACGATGCTTCCGAAGAAAAAGACGACCCGTTCCGCATTTCCGACCTTGGCAAGATTTTGCGTTCCAGCGGATTCTGGCTTGTAGCGTTGCTGTGCGTACTATATTACTCGGCTATCTTCCCCTTCCAAAAATACGCCGTCAATATGCTGCAATGCAATCTGACGCTTGACGCTCCGGCGCCCGACAGCTTTTGGGCTTCAGACACGGTGACCGTCATCCAGTACGTCATCATGATTGTCGTAGCCGCTGCATCTTTCGCTTTCAATTTCAGCAAGGACAAGGTACTCAAGTACAGCTTGCTCGGTCTTGCTATCTTGGCTCTCATCACCTACTGCTTCTTCGGTTATATGCGCCAGAGCGCAGCCGCTATCTTCGCCGTATTCCCGCTGCTGGCCGTAGGTATCACCCCCATCCTCGGCAAATACGTAGACTACAAGGGCAAGGCAGCCTCGATGCTGGTCATCGGTTCGGTGCTGCTGATATTGTGCCACCTGACTTTTGCCTTTGTCCTGCCTATGTTCAAGGGCAGCCCCGTAGGCGGTGTATGCGTGGCTTATGCGACAATCCTGGTACTGGGCGCATCGTTCTCGCTCGTTCCCGCTTCACTATGGCCCAGCGTGCCCAAGCTGGTTGACGCCAAAATCATCGGCTCGGCATACGCGCTCATCTTCTGGATTCAGAACATCGGCTTGTGGCTATTCCCCCTGCTCATCGGCAAGGTCCTGGACGCATCCAATCCCGAACTGGTGCAAGCCGTCGCCGACAAGACTATGGATGCAGAGACGGCCGCCGTATCATACGACTACACCAACCCGCTGCTGATGCTTGCATGCCTCGGCGTGGCCGCATTGGTACTTGGCCTGGTGCTTAAAGTCATCGACCGCCGTCAGCATCTCGGCCTCGAACTGCCCAACGTCAAAGCCGAAAACGCCGAGACCAAGGAGGTCGAAGTCGAAGCCGCTGAAATCTAAGGCAATTCACGCAAAACGAAACAACACTCACAGCCAAGACAATACAATGAAACGACTATTGACAGCCTTAGCCCTCGTAGTGGGTATGGCAGCCACTGCTGCCGCTTCGCACCCGACAGCGCCCAAGCGCGAATTTCGCGGAGGATGGATGCACACCGTCTTCCAAGGTCAATATCTGCGCAAAGGCACTGCCGAGCTACAGAAATACCTGATTTCGCAACTTGACAGCCTCCGCGCCGCAGGATGCAACGCCATACTCTTTCAGGTGCGTCCCAGCGCCGATGCCTTCTACCCCAGCAAGTTGGAACCGTGGAGTCGCTTCCTTACCAAGGGCGGTAAGGCGCCTTCGCCGTACTGGGATCCGTTGCAATTCATGATTGAGCAATGCCACAAGCGCGGCATGGAGCTGCACGCATGGCTCAATCCCTACCGCGTCACAACCACCAAGAACGAGAAGTTGGCACCCTCGCATCTGTACCACCGCGAGCCGTGGCGTTTTGTCACATATAAGGGCGATGACAAGATGTACTTTGATCCCGGACTGCCCGAAAATCGCAAGTTCATCACCGACGTGGTTATGGACATCGTCAACCGCTATGATGTCGACGGAATACACTTCGACGACTACTTCTACCCCTACCCGGCCAAAGGCATCGACTTTCCGGACGACGCCTCGTACGCCAAGTACGGCAAGGGCATGAACCGCGGCGACTGGCGTCGCCAAAACGTGGATTTGCTCATCGAAGAAATTCACAACGCCATCACTTCGGGCGCAAAACCATGGGTGCGCTTCGGCATAAGCCCCTTCGGCATCTGGCGCAACAAATCCAGCGACCCGCGCGGCAGCAACACCAACGGCCTGCAAAACTACGATGCACTATACGCCGATGTATTGCTGTGGTCCGAAAAAGGTTGGATTGACTACCTGCTACCTCAATTGTACTGGGAATTGGAGCACAAACGCGCCTCGACACTCGTACTGGCTCAATGGTGGAACGACAATGCCGGACCACGACATATGTACTTCGGTCAAGACGTGCACAACATCATGACGCACAAGGACCCGGCTCCATCCACCGATCCCACGCAATTACATCATAAGGTGGATTTGTCGCGCTCGCTACCTAATGTCCAAGGCAATTGCTGGTGGCCGGCATACGCCATTACAGCCAACGTAGGCGGCGTGGCCGATTCGCTGGCCCACGATATACAAGCTACCGTGGCACTACCCCCGACATACCCGTGGATATGCTCCGATGCGCCCGTGGCGCCGTCCAATTTACGCCGCGCCACCTCGGGCCGTCCATGCGCTATCAAATGGGATGTACCGCAGGCTCGCGGCACCGTCATGGACGCCACCCATTTTGTAGTATACCGCTTTCCCAAAGGCACCAAGGGCACACCCATAGACAATCCTAAATACATCGTCGATGTCGTATATTCGGACACATACTTAGCTGATAAACCGGGTATTTACGTTGTCACGGCCGTCAACCGCACCAACAACGAATCATCTCCGTCACGGCCTCTGACTATCGAATAAATCCGAGTCCTCACAACTCAACACCGTTATGGAACGCATCGCCATCGTCATCCCGGCCTACAACGCCGCTCCCTGGATTGCCGAATGTCTTGACAGCATCCTCGCGCAATCTTACAGCGACTGGCAGACGATAATCGTTGATGACGGTTCCACCGACGCCACGGCCGACATAGCAGCCGGATACGCCCGCACAGACGCGCGTATCCGGCTGATGTCGCGTCCTAACGGCGGCCCATCGGCGGCACGCAATACCGCGCTCGATGCCGTCACATCCGAATACGTCACCTTCGTCGACGCGGACGACACATTGCACCCGGAGGCTTTGCAGAGGCTTATGAGTCTCGCCGACCGATATCCGGACATCCCGGCCATAGCCTGCCGGCACACCGCCCAGCCCTTTGGCGCGGCCACGCCGTTGCACGAGGCACGACCACGAGTAATGTCGGCACACGAGGCCGTCATAGCCACCCTGCGGCGGCATCCTTATCATGAGCCTATGTCGTGCGCCAAGGCCTTCCGTGCGAATATCTTCGACGGCTTGCGCTACACCGAAGGTCGCCGCTACGAAGACCTGGATATATTCTACAAATTGTATTGGCGCGCCGGGGCTATCGTCCACGACACGACACCGATATACTTTTACAGACAACACGACGCCAGTTTCGTTCACCGCTGGGACAGCCACCGTGCCGATGTGCTCGATGTCACGGACGACATCGTCACGTGGGCCAAAGACTTGGGCGACAAGACACTTGTGAGCGCGGCCTTGGATAGGCGACTGTCTGCACGTTTCAACATTATGGTCACCGCCGCACGCACGATACGAGCCCTGCAGCACGACACAACACCGGATACTACCGGCTCGGGACGGACAACCTCGGATTGCGACATCACGGCATTGCAGAACACACTGACACGATGCCGCAAAGACATCAATGCCGACCGCCGGCGCGCGCTCACTGACATACATACGCGCCTGCGTAACCGCCTTGCCCTACTCGTCCCCACGAGCATCCTTTGCCGCCTCTGACAAGAGTATTACGCCCGACCGATACGACAACTGCCGGGAAATTTGATAAAAAAAAGCGGCTTAGCGCTTGGCTGTTAGCCATTATTTCGATACTTTTGCATCATCATACTTACTGCTGACGCGACCCCCACGGCCTCGCCGATGATACGACTATGCGTTTATGGTCATATCGTGCTTAGGTGTCAGTCGCGTCTGTGCATTCACACTTCCACAACATTACACAGCTATGCATTCATTCAATTGTACGCATTCTTCCGTAGCCAAGACTTTTATATCTTCGCTTTTTGTCCTTCTGGCGGCCGCCATATCGTATGCGGCCGAGCCCTCGGGAACACTGCCTCTTCTATATATCAACACCGAAAACGGCGCAGCCATAACCTCCAAAGAGGATTACGTGAATGCCACACTATACCTCGACGCCAACGGCGTAAGCGGCATTGAGTCTCTCGGTAGCGCCGATGCACCGGTATCGCTTAAAATCAAAGGTCGTGGCAATTACACGTGGACCGGATTCGACAAAAAGCCTTATCGTCTGAAGTTTGACAAGAAGGTGTCCATCCTTGGCATGAAGAAAAACAAGCATTTCGGGCTGCTGGCACACGCAGACGACGGCCTCGGCTTTTTGCGCAACGCCGTAGGCTTCGAACTCAGCCGACGACTCGGATTGGCATGGACCCCGATGGCCGAACCGGTGGAAGTGTTGCTCAACGGCGAGTACATCGGGCTGTATTTCCTCACCGAACTGGTACGCGTCGACCCGGACCGCGTGGACATCGTCGAACAAGCGGACAACGCCACAGACCCTGAAGCCGTCACCGGAGGCTGGCTTGTCGAAATAGACAATTACGACACCGACCCGCATGTCGAGATTACCGAAGGCAACGGCGAACGAATAATCTTTACCTACAAGACTCCCGAAGTCCTGTCTTCGGTCCAAGGCTCTTACCTAATTTCGCAGATGCAGTCCATAAATGCAGCAATATACGCCTCGGACAAGTCTTCGACCGAATGGGAAAAATACGTGGACATTGATGCGCTCGCGCGATATTACATCGTACAGGAAATTATGGACGATTGCGAATCGTTTCACGGAAGCTGCTATATGCACAAGCAATTGGGCAACGACTCCAAATGGGTTTTCGGCCCCGTATGGGACTTCGGCAACGCATACAACCGAGGCACTTCGCAGTTTATCTGGGACGCACCGACATTCAACCAAACCTGGATTGGCGAGATTTACAAATTCCCGCGGTTCCAAGCCAAGGTCAAAGAAGTCTGGAGCGAGTTTTGCTCCAAGCATTACGCTGACACCAAACGCTATATCAGCGCATTTGCCGCCGGCATCTCGGCAGCCGCTTCCGCCGATGTGGCACGATGGCCGCGCTACGGCAACAGCGACGAACAGGCTGCGGCACGCACGTTCCTCTCCAAATTTGTTTCGAAGTCCAAATGGCTCGGACAGCAATGGGGCAGCCAACCGCCAAGCGATTGGTCCGACTACACAGTGTATCTGCGCGGCAATCTCAACGGCTGGGGATTATCCAACCCGATGGGTTACAACCCGGACGGCACTTTCACCATCGAGGAAATTAACCTTCAGGGCGAGTTCAAACTTGCCACCGAAGACTGGAACACCATCGACCTCGGCTCCAACGGCGAAGTCGTAGTCCCCAACGCCCCGTACGCGCTCAAAGACAAAGGCTCGAACATGACGCTCAAAGACAATGCAACCATATCCAATGCTAAGATTGTATTAGATATGAGCACCAAGACCATGACCGTGATAGACCTCGGAGCCGTGACCGATGTCGAGGCCGACGGCTCGCCATGGGCCATCGTCGGACGTACAATACACGCCGACAACCATATCGACGTCTATACCGCCACCGGCTCAATCGCAGCCTCGGGATGCGGCGACCTCCGTCTGCCCGCCCCGGGATTCTACATCATTTCCGATGGCATAAAGGTGACAAAAGTCATCGTCCGCTAAGCCTGCACAGCGTCCCACGACATATCTCACAACGACATATCTCATAGCAAGCCGCCTCAGCCGCTATCAGACTGAGGCGGCTTGCATTAATTTACGCATTTTTAGGCGCGGCCCAATTTTTATCCCAAAGCCTTTTCGTTCTAAAAAAAAAACACGTATATTTGCCGATGGATAGAAATGCCATGCAATCTTCCGACTTATAATCGATTACCCAACCTCGAAACATGCCATG
>CAKTOT010000009.1 GCA_934590135.1 uncultured Muribaculaceae bacterium | reverse complement strand
CCGACAATTCAAAAAAAAGTTGTACCTTTGCGGCACGTTCGCGCCCGTGGCGTAATTGGTAGCCGCGTTAGACTTAGGATCTAATGTCTTAGGACGTGGGGGTTCGAGTCCCCCTGGGCGCACATAGCAAGCCGCGACAGCTCCCCAGCTGCCGCGGCTTGACACATTCTTCGGCGTTGATGTCTGTGTAGGGTCTGCTATACTGCTGTCCCTACCGAACAATCGTGAGAGTGGGAGCCGTGGAATAAGCGAGCGTTCCTATACCGCAAGGGTAAAAGAACGCTCATTAGGGGTTGAGAACGATGCAGTCAATCACTCCTGCATCATTTCACTGTCGTCTCCATAGGATATTGTGGAGAATAGAACGGCATAAGCTTCGAGTTTTGACTTGCCTTCTGTAAAGAATCCCATATTTGGGTTCGTGATCTTGATGTTTTTGAATCTTGCAATCTCTACATCATTCACCACCAGGTAAAGTTGGCCGCGAGATTGGACAAGAGCGACGTCAAAGACTTTCTTGTCATTGAGCAATTTGTTCAGTGTAGAGGCATATTCTTCATCCGATGCTTTCTTTTTGTGTGGCGCCAGTTTGTACATTCCTCGTTTTACGACGGAATATTCGCCTTTCTCACATATGGAGTACGTATATCCTTTTTTCCCGAAGGTAATTACCGAGAAATTGTTTTCGTTCTTATAGTCGAATGCTATTCCGAAGGACGGAGTATCTTTGATTTCAGAGGGCTTGAATATGAATTCGATGAAGAAGTCTTCTTCTTCGGGATTTAGCGAGAATTCGGCACAGGATACTACGGCTTGCTTGTCTTTCTTTGATTCCAGAAGCAGTTTGTCCTTTTCGGTGACACATTTAGAGTCTTTTTCTTCAAACTGATTCCAAAGCAATTCGGGGTCGGAGACTTCCATAAACTTGAGGGTATAGTCCCCATTGGATTTCAGCTGAAACTGTGCAAGGCACGCAATGGAACAGAATGCTAATGCCAATGATAAGATGGTACGTTTCATGATTGGTTTTACTTAAGGGTTATTCGCCGCCACCGACAGTGGTTTGTAATTCTTGGAGTAGGGGGTCAAACAACCGCATAGTTCGATCATATCTTTCGTAGCAGTTGTTACCTCTGCAGTCGTTGTCCTTGATTTCGGTTATTAAACGTGCCCGGTATGAAACCACATCTTCATCAGTGAAAGAAATGCGAACCTCAAGCCGAGTACGAACCGTTTCATTTCTGAATCGATTGACGGCCCAGCCGGTCTTTATCCACCCGGCACTCTTGTCACGTACTTCGATATTATCGAAATAACTTGTGGCAACACTCATCAGACGCCTCCATATCATATCCTCTGTTAGGCCTTTTCGACACGTGATGTCAAACCATGCATTGGGTTGCACTCCGGCGTCTTCGCCGGACGATGAAGCCTTGTAGGCTTCGGATTCGGGTATTTCGTATACGACAGTGTTCTTGGGATTGCTCTTAAGAAGGCGGTATTTTCGGGTAATATACCCCGGCGCTTCTACCGAAACAACGTAAAACTCGTTGTGTTTGTCAAATTTGACTTGATACGTGCCTGTTCCGACTTCCTGTCCATCGATATAGATGGTCGCGAATTCCGGAATGGTTTTAATGGTGATTTTCTTTGCTCCAAAAAGAGCATACGCCGAGAATGTAACGGATAAAAACGCAATCACACAGATTAAAAACTTTAGATTTTTCATGCTGTCTTAGTCGCCTCCATCCTCAAGGAGACTTGTTAGTTAACGAAAAAGCGTAGGATGATGTTCTGTTTTATCTTCAAGGAGGCATCGCCAAACGCCTGTCAGAGAGATATACAGTCCACTCCCACGCTTTATCGAATATCGATATCCCATAGCGTGGGATGCGGATATACGACAAGCATGAGCGCTCAACTGCCTTAATCCTCCTCTGATAAAAAATTTGGCGATTTCCTTGAAAGGATAAAGCACGAAACGCTTCGGTATATATATGTCTGCGTACCTTCGATACGCGCCGCTAAATTATTAACTATTTTTGAATCTGCCAAATTAAAGAAGGAAGGGTTCTCTTTTTGCGCTGTAGTTCTATTATCACGTAGTCGCGTGGTGCCGTAAAAACGTCATAATGTCGGGTGGGATAGGGTGTTGGCTGATAATTGCAAGCAATAGGCGGCGTATGGATATATAACGTCAAGCATAACTGTTGACGGGCCTTATGATTGTAAGGAGAGGGGATTTCTTATAAAAAGTTAAAAGCGGTGGCGGTTACGAAATAATTTTTACCTTTGCGTGTCGTGAGTCACCAATCACGCCGACACCCCGGAGAGGGTGTCCCATGAATTACTGTATATCCTCACCAACACAAAAAACAAATCAACGATTATGGCAAAAATTATTGGAGCAATCACGGTGGACGTCAACCGTTGCAAAGGCTGTGAACTTTGCGTGGTCGCATGTCCCGCCGACGTCCTCGGCCTGCAGCCCAAAGAGGTCAACGACCGCGGCTACCATTACGCGTATATGAAACAGCCGGACAAGTGCATAGCGTGCAGCTCGTGCGCGCTGGTATGCCCCGATGCCTGCATCGAAGTGTACCGCGTAGTCCAAAAGTAAGCGCGCCTTCACCGACATCCAAACCATCCAAAACCATCCACAGCATAAAACGACATAAGATATGGATCAAGAAGTTAAATTGATGAAGGGCAACGAAGCCATTGCCCACGCCGCCATCCGCTACGGTATTGACGGCTATTTCGGCTACCCGATTACGCCGCAGTCCGAGGTACTCGAGACCCTCGAGGCCGAGATGCCTTGGGAAACTACCGGCATGGTAGTGCTGCAAGCCGAAAGCGAGGTCGCCGCCATCAATATGGTGTACGGCGGCGCATCCACGGGCAAGGCCGTGATGACGTCCTCGTCGTCGCCCGGCGTCTCCCTCAAGCAGGAAGGCATATCGTATATCGCCGCTTCCGAGCTGCCCGCCCTGATAGTTAACGTCATGCGCGGCGGCCCCGGTCTGGGCACCATTCAGCCCTCGCAGGCCGATTACTTCCAAGCCACCAAAGGCGGCGGCCACGGCGACTATCACCTCATAGTACTGGCCCCCGCCACGGTTCAGGAAATGGCCGACTTCGTAGGCCTGGGCATGGACCTGGCTTTCAAATACCGCAACCCGGCTATGATTTTGGCCGACGGTGTTGTCGGACAGATGATGGAGAAAGTCGTACTGCCCGAGCAGCGTCCGCGCCGCACCCCCGAGCAGATAGCCGAGCAATGCCCCTGGGCGCTCACCGGCAAGCACGGCCGTGATCATCGCAATGTCATCACTTCGCTCGAGATGGATTCCGTGCTCATGGAGAAGAACAACGAGCGCTTCCAGCAAACCTACGAGCGTATCCGCCAAAACGAAGTACGCTTCGAAGAACACTTTACCGAAGATGCCGAGTACCTGATTGTAGCCTTCGGCAGCATCGCACGTATAGCACTCAAAGCCATCGAAGAAGCTCGCGCCAAGGGCGTCAAGGTAGGCCTGCTGCGTCCCATCACCCTCTGGCCCTTCCCCGAGAAAGAAATCGCACGCCTCTCGCACCAGGTCAAAGGCATACTCACCGTCGAGCTCAATGCCGGACAGATGATCGAAGACGTACGCCTCGCCGTCGAAGGCCGCGTGCCCGTATACCACTTCGGCCGCATGGGTGGCATCGTCCCCAACCCAGGCGAAATACTCGAGGCCCTGGACAAAAACTTTCCCGAAATAGGCAAGTGATAGCGTGCCCATACACACACCACACTTCTAACACCACACGACAATGACCATCGAAGAAATCATAAAACCCGAAAATAAGGTCACCGGACGTCCGCGCCTGCTCCTTGATGTCCATACACACTACTGCCCCGGCTGCAGCCACGGCGTTGTACACAAACTCGTAGCCGAAGTCATTGACGACCTCGGTATCGAAGATCGCACCGTGGGCGTTGCACCCGTAGGATGCGCCGTATTCGCCTACAACTACATAGACGTCGATTGGGTGGAAGCCGCCCACGGACGCGCCCCCGCAGTGGCCACCGCCGTATCGCGCCTCAACCCCGACAACGTTGTATTTACATACCAAGGCGACGGCGACCTCGCCGCCATAGGCACGGCCGAAACCATACACGCCTGCAACCGTGGCGAAAACATCGTCATCATCTTCATCAACAACGCAATATACGGTATGACCGGCGGACAGATGGCACCCACCACCCTGCTGGGCCAAAAGACGGCCACCTGCCCCTACGGCCGTCGCGTAGACCTCAACGGCTATCCGTTGAAGATAAGCGATATTCTCGCCGGACTGGACGGCACATGCTACGTCACCCGTCAGACGGTACACACCGCTGCCGCCGTGCGTAAGACCAAAGCCGCTATCAAGAAAGCCTTCCAAAACGCCATGGCCAAGAAAGGTACCTCCGTTGTCGAAGTCGTATCCACCTGCAACTCCGGATGGAAGATGACACCCGCGCAGGCCAATCAGTGGATGGCCGAACACATGACCGAGAAATATCCCCTCGGCGACCTCAAAGACGAATAACACCCCATACGGCAATCGTCAAGAACCATCCCAACACCACCCACACCTAAATTCTTAGAAAATGAAAGAAGAAATTATCATAGCCGGCTTCGGCGGCCAAGGCGTCCTCTCTATGGGCAAAATTCTGGCCTATGCCGCACTTATGGACAATCTCGAAACCACCTGGATGCCCGCTTACGGCCCCGAGCAACGCGGCGGTACAGCCAATGTTACCGTCATCATCAGCGACAGCGCCATATCCTCGCCCATCGTTGACAGCTACGACACCGCCGTAATTCTCAACCAGCAATCCCTTGACAAATTCGAGAGCAAGGTGAAACCCGGCGGGACGCTCATCTACGACCCCTACGGCATACATCGCGCCCCCACACGCACCGACATCCGCGTCATCCCGGTGGACGCTACCGACGCCGCCATCGAAATGGGCAACTCCAAGACCTACAATATGATACTACTGGGCGCGCTGCTCAAGGCTCGTCCTCTGGTGCCCGATGATGCAGTCGTTCGCGGCCTGCGCAAGACCCTGCCCGAGCGTCACCACCACCTCATCCCCCTCAACGAAGAGGCCATCGCACGCGGCAAAGCTCTCGTCAAGTAATCCCACGCATACACAACCCATCTATATCCGCAGCTCCGAGGTACATCCTCGGGGCTGTGTTTTTGTGTGGCCAATGGTGGCGGAAATACGAATATGGCCGCCGTATGAGTTAAAAAACAACAATAATAAATAAAAATACATAAATTTTTCGGGCGTTTTGAGGTCTTACAAGGCCTGCTATTGTTCATATAATAGTAAATGCTTAACTTTGCAGCACTTTATGAGACACTCAAGAGGAGGAGGCCTGAGGCTTCCTCCTCGTCTTTTGACGGGTCGGAGCCTTGTAAAGATCCAAACCAAAGCCGCCGCCTTGTCCTCCGCGTAGTGCGAGGTGAGAGGCGCAGAACACAACGACAAACGAAATAATAGTACGGATAACACTGAACAGACACGACATATATGCTTGACAAAGAACTGCTGCGCAACACCGTAGAAGAAGCCATAGCCGGCACTGACATATTTTTAGTAAATATCACTGTAAGTGCCGACAATATCGTCGACGTGACCATCGACAGCCCCGAAGGCATAGACATAGACCAATGCACGGCTCTATCGCGCCGCATCACCGAGGTCTTTGACCGCGATGTCGAAGACTACGAACTCACCGTAGGCAGTGCCGGAGTCACCGCTCCGTGGAGTGTCGATGCGCAGTATCGTATGAATGTCGGCAATCCCGTGGACGTGCTCACGCGTGACGGACGCCGTATACACGGCACACTTGTCGCCGTCTCCGATGATTGTCAGGCTGTTACCGTGATAGTTCCCACAAAGGTGCGTCACGAAGGCGCCAAGCGTCCCGTGGTCGAAGATGTGCCCCACGAGATTCTACGTTCCAACATCAAGACCATCGTCCGCGACATCGACTGATGTGCAGACACTAAACTGAATACAATAACAAAACCACACATAACATCACCGCAAATGGCAAAGAAAAAAGACGATCGCCCGAATATGGTCGAACAATTCGCCGAGTTCAAAGAATTGAAAAACATTGACAAGACCACTATGATCAGTGTCTTGGAAGAATCATTCCGTAACGTGCTGGCCAAGATGTTCGGCACGGACGAAAACCTCGACGTAATCCTCAATCCCGACAAAGGCGACGTACAGATATTCCAAAACCTGAAGATTGTGCCCGATGGCGAAGTCACCAATCCCAATCTCGAAATCTCGTTGAGCGATGCACACGCCGACGATGACCCCGATGCCGAAGTCGGCGAAGAGCATACCAAAGAAATATTCTTTGAGAAATTCGGCCGTCGTGCCATCCTCACCCTGCGTCAGACCCTTCAGTCCAAGATTCTGGACCTGCAGAAAGAGGCTATCTACGACAAATTCAAAGAACTGGAAGGCGAGTTGGTATCCGGCGAAGTTTACCAGACTTGGTCGCGCGAGACACTGCTGCTGGACGATGACAAAAACGAGCTGCTGCTTCCCAAGAGCGAAAGCATTCCGGGCGACTACTTCCGCAAGGGCGAAACCGTGCGCGCCGTTGTGGCCAATGTAGACAACAAAAACAACAATCCCAAGATTACCGTATCGCGCACCAACGAAAACTTCCTGCGTCGCCTCTTCGAACTCGAAGTGCCCGAAATACAGGACGGACTGATCAATATACGCGCCGTGGCTCGCATCCCGGGCGAACGCGCCAAGATTGCCGTCGAATCCTACGATGATCGTATCGACCCCGTAGGCGCATGTGTAGGTGTCAAGGGCAGCCGTATTCATGGTATCGTACGCGAACTGCGCAACGAAAACATTGATGTCATCAACTACACATCCAATCCCACACTGTTCATCCAACGAGCACTCAGCCCCGCCAAGGTTTCGTCCATACGCCTTGACGAAGAAGAGAAAAAAGCCGAAGTATTCCTGCGTCCCGAAGAAGTGTCTCTGGCTATAGGCAAAGGCGGTCTCAATATCAAGCTGGCCTCTATGCTCACCGGATACGTCATCGATGTATATCGCGACACGGCCGACAGCGATGCCGAGGAAGACATCTACCTGGACGAATTCAAGGACGAAATCGAAGAATGGGTAATCGATGCGCTCAAGAACATCGGATTTGTGACCGCCAAGAGCGTCCTGAATGCACCCCGCGAAATGCTCGTCGAAAAAGCCGACCTCGAAGAAGAAACCGTAGACCACGTCCTCGAAGTGCTCCGCGCCGAGTTCGAAGACTGATGCACTTCGAGCTACCCGTCTGACAGAACTTCAGCATCCTCCCTCCCCTCACCAAGCCATCACGGCTACGGCAGTCGTCGCTATGGCGACAGTCCATCCCAACGAAGAACGACAAAAAACAATATATGGCGAAAACAAAGATAAGTACCCTGGCAAAAGAACTCAACCTCGGACTGAATACAGTCGTTGAGTTCCTCAACAAAAAGAACATAGCCATCGACCCGAGTCCCAATACCCGAGTCGAGGACAATATTGTCGATATCGTATTCAACGAATTCGACAAAGACCACAGCGTCCGCAACCGCCTGCAACGCGAGGCCGCCGAAGCCGAAGCAGCACGCCATCGTGCCGCCGAAGAGGCCGCCGCACGTGCCGAGGCCGAGGCCGAGGCCAAGGCTCGCGCCGAAGCAGAGGCGCAAGCACAGGCCGAACAACGCGCCGCCGCCGAAGCCAAGGCCAAGGAAGAAGCCGAGGCCAAGGCTCGTGCCGAAGCTGCCGCCGCCGAAGCCAAAGCCAAAGAAGAAGCCGCAGCCAAAGCACGCGCCGAGGCTGAGGCCAAGGCCCGTGCCGAAGCCGCTGCCGCCGAAGCCAAAGCCAAGGAAGAGGCCGAAGCCAAGGCTAAAGAGGCTGCCGAGGCCGCCAAAGCCCCCGAAAAGGACGAAAACTTCATAGCCACCAACGTCCCCACGATGTCCGGGCTTAACATCAAGGGCAAGATAGACCTTGACGCGCTCAATCTCTCCACTCGTCCCAAGAAAAAAGGCAAGGGTGGGGGACAGAATGCCGGACAAAATGCCAACGGCAATCGTAAGAAACGCCGCCGCATCGAGCCCGGTAGCGAAAAAGTGGATGTCAACAAGACGCCGGGTACCAACCCGCCGTCTGCTGCCGACCGTGACCGCAATCGCCAGGGTGGCGGTCAGGGTCGCCCCGGAGGCAAAAACGCCAAGAATAAGAATGCGGAACGCCCCGCCAAGCGTCCCGTGGCTCAGCAACATAACGATGTCAGCGACGAAGACGTATCCAAGCAAGTAAAGGAAACACTGGCACGCCTTACGGCCAAAGATAAGGGCCTCAAGAAAGGCGCCAAGTGGCGTAAGGAGAAACGCGAAGCGGCTGCCGAACGCGCCAGCGAAGCCGCAGCCGAAGCACGCGCCGAGAGCAAGATACTCAAGCTCACCGAATTTGTAACCGCCAACGACTTGGCCATAATGATGGACGTTCCCATCAATCAGGTCATCGCAACGTGTATGAATATCGGTGTGATGGTATCCATCAATCAGCGCCTCGATGCCGAGACTATAAATATCGTGGCCGAAGAATTCGGGTTCAAGACTGAATATGTCAGCGCCGAAGTGGCCGATGCCATACACCAGGAAGCCGATGCCGAGGAAGACCTCGTACCGCGTCCCCCGATTGTCACCGTTATGGGCCATGTCGACCACGGCAAGACCTCGCTGCTCGACTATATTCGCCAAGCCAACGTCATCGCAGGCGAGGCCGGAGGCATCACGCAGCACATCGGCGCATACAATGTCAAACTTTCGGACGGCCGACACATCACATTCCTCGATACCCCCGGTCACGAAGCGTTCACCGCCATGCGTGCCCGCGGTGCCAAGGTCACCGATATCTGTATCATCATCGTAGCCGCCGATGACAACGTCATGCCGCAAACAGTCGAAGCCATCAACCACGCCAGCGCAGCAGGTGTGCCTATCGTGTTTGCCATCAATAAGATAGACAAGCCGCACGCCAACCCCGAGAAAATTAAGGAGGAATTGGCCGCAATGAACTACCTCGTCGAAGACTGGGGCGGCAAGTATCAGTCGCAAGACATCTCAGCCAAGAAAGGTACGGGCGTGCCCGAGCTGATGGAGAAAGTACTTCTCGAGGCCGAGATGTTGGACCTCAAAGCCAATCCCAACCGCAAGGCAACGGGTAGCATCATCGAGTCATCGCTCGACAAGGGTCGCGGATACGTAGCCACCGTGCTGGTACAGAACGGTACGCTCCGTGTGGGCGATATAATTCTGGCCGGCAACCACTTCGGCAAGGTCAAAGCAATGTTCAACGAACGTAACCAGCGCATCAAGGAAGCCGGTCCCGCATGTCCGGCTCTGATCCTGGGCCTGAACGGCGCTCCTACGGCAGGAGATACCTTCAACGTGCTCGATACCGAACAGGAAGCTCGCGAGATAGCCTCCAAGCGCGAACAATTGCAGCGCGAACAAGGACTGCGCACCACCAAGATTCTTACCCTTGAGGATATCGGTCGTCGTCGTGCCATCGGCAACTTCCAAGAGCTCAATATCATCGTCAAAGGCGACGTTGACGGCTCTATCGAGGCACTCAGCGACTCGCTCATCAAGCTATCAACCGAAGAGATACAAGTCAACGTCCTCCACAAGGCCGTCGGCGAGATTTCCGAAAGCGATGTCACCCTGGCCGCCGCATCGGATGCAATCATCATCGGCTTCCAGGTGCGTCCGTCCATAGCCGCACGTCGTGCCGCCGAACGCGAAGGCGTTGATATTCGCCTCTACTCGGTCATCTATCAGGCCATCGAAGAAGTCAAGGACGCCATGGCCGGTATGCTTGCACCCGAGATCAAGGAAGAAATTATCGGTACTGCCGAAGTGCTTGAAACATATCACATCAGCAAGGTCGGCACCATTGCCGGTGCCATGGTGCGCGAAGGCAAGCTCAAGCGCGGCTGCAAGGTTCGCCTTATCCGTGACGGTATCGTCAAGTATACCGGCGAACTTGGCTCGCTCAAACGCTTCAAGGACGATGCCAAAGAAGTGGTCGCAGGCTACGACTGCGGATGCTCCATCGCCGGATACAATGACATCAAGGTGGGTGACATCTTCGAAGGCTTCGAGGAAATCGAGGTCAACCGAACCCTCTGACACATCGTATTACCACCTATATAACGCGAGCGGCGCCCCATATGAGGCGCCGCTCGCTGTCAATATAGAGAATAGCCTACAAGTCAAACATATAGTCCTATTGCCGAATTCTTCAGGTATTTTTGTAATATTGCATTTGCCATTGGACCCTATAGTTTAACAGATATGAACCAACCATCGTTTAAGCCTCGTAGTTAGCGGAATATCAGAATATTATTTGTAATTTTGCAATATGAAAGATCTTACAGTATCAAATATCGCGCGACAAAATGTGCTGAACAATCGCTACGCCGTGGAAGTTCTTCAAGAGAATCTTGGTCTTACCGGGATACTATTCGAAGGAGAATATCGCTTCACTAAGAAAATGGTAGCCGATTTCTATGAAGTGGATGAGCGTACTATCGAGCGTCTTCTGGAAGAACACGGCGAAGAGTTGAAACATAACGGTTATTTTTTAAGTAAGGGCAAACAACTGAAAGAGCTTAAGTTGCAATTTGCTCCCGTCATAAATGTCGGAAGCAAAACCACGCAACTCGGCTTGTTCAATTTCAGGACTGTTTTGAATGTCGGTATGCTTTTAACTGGAAGCGAAGTTGCTAAAAAAGTTCGTGCACGTATACTTGACATCGCAATCACGACAATCAACAAGAGAGCCGGAGGAGGCACTAAATACATAAATACCAGAGATATTGATTTCGTCACGACCGCAATTGAAGAGGACAACTATCGAAAGAAATTCACGGGCGCAATCGGGCGATTCGTTCAGGGACATAAAAATTTCAAATATGCCCAGATAACCGACTTCATTTACATGGCTATATTCAAAGAAAAGGCCGGAGAATATCGTGCTTTATTGCGGCTTGATAAAGACGATAATGTACGTCGAACTCTTTACGCGGAAGTGCTTCGCTGCATTTCGTCGTTTGAAAATGGCGTTGGTTATGCAATCGAAGCAGAGTTCAAAAAGAGGAATGGAGAGCTCGTGTCGCTGGAGCGCGTGAAAGAACTTATCTTAGAACAGGAACAATCGCCGGCCATGCAACCCTTCATATATGATGCCCGAACAAAGATGGCTTCTCGCGATGTTGCTTTTCGTGATGTTTTCCATAACAACATTGCCGGATATCTTCGTGCCGTCACACCCGAGGAATTTGACCGTTTCATCGGAGAAAAATCAATCGATTTTGACGAGATAATGAACCTGCCGGAGAATCGGGAAGTTCTCAAACGCTTAAAGCAAGCCGAAGATGAGTGAAGAATTGAAGTACATCACTTACGATGAGGCATTGGTGGTTTACAACAAAACTGTAGCTGCCAGCGGCGGAGGTTTACAAGGCGTCAAAGATGAGGGCGGCATACGGAAAGTGCTTGATTTCGTGCAGAACGATTTGTATTATCCCTCCTTTGCCGAAAAACTGACCTATCTGGTCTTCGGTCTATGCACAGGTCATTATTTCGAGGACTCAAACAAACGTGTGGCATTGACCCTCGGCGTATGGTTCCTTGTGCACAACGGCTACTATTGGCATGCATACAACTTTATGCAGTGTATGGAGGCTATTATCTATCATGTAGCAGCCGGACGCATTGATAAAGACCTGCTTCGGCGAATCATCAACTGCTATATGGCAAACGTGGATTATTCCGAAGACCTTAAACTCGAACTTATTCACGCCATTGATGACCAATCGGTGGAATTTGAAGAGTCCACCGATAATCGGCGATAACCTCAAGACGATGCGAATCACGTCTGACGACATGATTATGTTTCCGGACACAAGGAGCATTATTGACAGCGAGCGGCGCCCCATATGAGGCGCCGCTCGCGTCAATAGAGCGAATTGTGCTTTGAGCCGCTGCGTGGTCAGATGGCCTCCGAAAGGGCCAGGAGAAGGCGAATGTCGCGCTTCAATGCATCATCGTCTTTGCTTGAACTGCAGGGGGCGACCAACTTAAGGTCATTGAGAGTTTCCTTGAACTTGTCGACTATGCCTATGTGCAGGTATTCCACGGCAAGGTCCTTGCCCGCAGCCAAAGTCCCGGATATATTGCCGGATTTCAGTGCTTCGTCATAGGCTGCCTTGATGGCATCGAGACACTTGCGGGCTTCGCTCAGAGTGTCAACATTGCTGCTGATACCATATGCGGCGTAGTTCGGTTTGAACCTTTCGTAGATGTCCATCACGACGTCTTTGGTAGGATCGAGTTCGTCGCTAAATTTAAGGTTGTCGTTGCGGTCGAAATAGCATTCGGAGAAAGAATAGTTCATAAGCATTTTGTCCTGTAACGGATGTGAACTCTTAAGATATTGTCGTACATCGTAGCGAGACGACTTGAATTCTTGTGCCGGCTTGGGCATCTTGGGGCGGTCAAATATTTGAGTGTTTGATGACGCAGGCCGCGATGCCGAGCTGCGTCGCGGTCCTATGATTTGCTCAAGTTGGTCACGCGTCAGGCTCTTCATTGCGCATCCGAATTCTATATTGCTTTGACGTTGTTCGGCTATGGCACCCTTGACGATATTTGCTACAAGCAGTACTTGCCTTAGCAGGTCTTTGTCTGCCTTGATATGACTGAGAAATCGGCTTTCGGTTTCAGGGTCCATTTCGCCGCGCAGGTACAGGTCTATAAGTGTCTCTTGCTCCTGCTCGGATAAGGGCTTGACTTCGGCTACTTTGGCCATTGTGGCCGCTGCTTGCCTTACCGCTTGTCGTTTTGCGGCAATTTCGCGTTCTTCGCTCAGAATGTTGCAGAATTCCGGGTCATTGAGCTGTCTCGTAAATTCGGCGATTTGGGCGCTGTTGAGACGTCCGTTGAGATATTGTTGAATGAGTGCTCTCTTGTCCATATTTTCTGATTTCATATCATAAGTCATAACCAAGTTGTGCTGCGTATCCTTTGACCTCCGTTGTCAACTGCTTCATACATTGCGCCTTGCGATTGCGGACCGTCACTGCGGCATTGTATCCCAGTACTGTGGCAATGGTGTCCATACTCATATTGTCGTAGTAAAAATAGCGCATAATCATGGCGCATTTCTCGGGCAAGTGGCTCATAGCCAAGTTGAGCGCATCAATCAATTCGGGGTCTTCGTAGGGATTATCTGTGTCTTCGATGCTTGAAACTTGGCCCAAGATACGGTCGGTTCGGCTTTCGGTGTCATCGGGGGTCTCGTCAAACAGCGAATCGAAGTCCAAGGAGATGATTTTGCCCTCTTTGGGGGTACGATATATTTTTTCGACTATATTTATGCCGATTTTAAGCATATATGCATCCCAATTGGTATCGGTGGCTATGCGGCCTTTTTGAAGGTTGTCGTATATGGCGATAAATACGTCGGTATATATATCCATTGCATCCGAGTGGCTCAGGAAGCTATATCGTTTGCAAAGGACGTTGATAAATTTGGGCATAAACGAATTGTACCGCTGTCTTACGACTTCGGCATAGGCCGCTTGTTGCCCTTCCGAGGGGAGTTCCTGGTTGTCCATGTCTGTATTGTTTGGCAAAGTTAGTGGTTTTGTAGGAAATATCGTGTTCGAGATTGTAAAAATCAGGATGGGGGAAGAGAAGAATGAGCGAAAAAATTTTGCTTATGTGATGATTGTTTAGGTGTATGTGTGAGTTACGCAAGCTTGGTGTCAGGATGCTTCGATGGCTTTTACGAAGTCGCGCGGCAGTATGATGTTGTCTATGCCGAAAGCCGAGCGGAACAACGGGGCTATTTCTCGGGCCGTGAACCCGGCTATGCCGCAGCCTATACGTGTTACCAGAAATGTTTGCTGCGGATGCAGCTTGGCATATTCGATGAATTGGTCGACATAAGGCGCGATTTTGTTCACACCGCCGTGCATGGTGGGTATGGCATAGCTTTGGCCTTGTATACCAACGCCTTGTCCCATGACGGCACCGAAATGGTTCACTGCCGCACGGGCTGCGCCTCCGCCGTGCATTCCGGCCAGATTGCTGCCGAAAACGAAGATTTCGTCCGGCTTGAGTGTCGAGATATGCTCGGGTGTGTATCGTCCTGCCGTATACTGTCGAGGAGTACCGGCGGTGTTATCCGTAGTTGACATTGTATTACTGATTTTTTTCGGATCTTAAGTGGTTGTATGGCTGGTTATACGTGCAAGTATCGGGGTCTTAGAATTCGAGGCGGAAGCCTTTGCTTTTCATTTTGTCGTAATTGTCTTTATTGAAGCGGTACTGCACCGGGATGCGCGGTCCGGCATCTTTGGGTCGCTCGACGGCGATGTCAAGTATGCCCAATTTGAGCATCTTCGAGGCAAAGTTGCGACGGTCAAACTTGATGCCAAGGATGCTTTCGTACAGGTCCTGGAGTTGCGGCATGGTGAACACATCGGGCAGCAGCTCAAAGCCTATAGGCTCGAAGTGAATTTTTTCCTTGAGCTTGCGTAGGGCTACGCTGAGTATGTGGTCGTGATCGAAAGCCAGGGGCGGCACCTTGTCAATGCTGAACCATCGGGCGCATCGGGCGTCGTCGCCGCCTTGTACCTCGCTTTTTTTGACTAATGCAAAGTATGCAATTGTGACCACGCGCTCGCGCGGGTCGCGGTATACATCGCTGAAGCTGCCGAATTGCTCAAGGTAGCATGAGGTCAGTCCGGTTTCTTCGCTTAGTTCGCGTTCGGCACATTGGTCGGTGCTTTCGTCGATACGCATAAAGCCGCCCGGGAAAGCCCAGCGACCTTTGTACGGCTCAAGGCCACGCTCTATCAGCAGTAGCGACAGACCTTCTTTGACGTCATAACCGAAGATGACGCAGTCGGCTGTGACCGCCGGATGCGGATATTTGTAGCAGTATTTGTTGTCTTGTTCCATTGTCGTGGATTTGGTGTTTGTGTTATTTTGACGTAAAATTACTGCTTAGATCCGAAACCACCAAATATTTTGAGTAAAAAATACGCATTATTTTCGGCGTGACACACATTTGCTCGCGCATCCCGCTGTTTTTCAGCGCTTTCGGCGTAGATTTTTTTGATGAGCAGCACTGTTTTTTGGTGATTAATCGATATTTCCATCATCGGCGGTGGTGAAGCCTACGGGGCGGCGCATGGACGTCTCCGCCTTGACTTCGTTGGTTCCGTCGGCGGCTTGATTGGCTTCGGATTGCTCGCCGGCGTTATTTGCATCGGCGTTTTTGTCTTCATCGGCGGTGGCGAAACCTACGGGGCGGCGCGTGTCGTTGTTTGTCCGGTCGTTGGGGGATACCATTGCAAGATATGTTTCGTCCAAGTTGCGGTGCGAATGCAGGAGGTTTTGCAAGAGTAAACTCAAGAACAGGTCAAGCCGTTTGATTTCTGAATGTAGGATGAATTCCATATATGACGAGATGCCGACATTGCCGTCATCAAGTTTCCCGTATATGAACTTTGACATAAAGCTCTCATTGGCATAATTGACGGCCATCAGCTTTGGCGTGAAATCGGGATCGTTTTTATCCACCTGTCTCCAAGCATAGTCTACGATTCGGACATTGTTGCCGCGGACATCAAAGATTAGGTTTTCGCCCTGATAAGCGACAATTATTTTGCCGTCACTTCGGTGTGTTGTCGGTTGGCATCCGAGGGCGGTCAAAGCCTCTTCCAACAGATTGAGAGACTCTCCCGTGTCGAGCATCGGCGCGGCATTGCCGGAAAGCGCTTTGCGGCGTCTGATGCAATACCAAGCATGCAAAGCTACGGCCGTGAAGCCGAAGGCGACACATAGAAATAAGTTGTAATCAATGCTATGCCCCTTGATGGCATCCACAAGTAGCATGATGAGGGATAGCGCGGTAAAAATGTAGAAATACCGGTACGCGTTACGTAAGAAGGCGTTCATGAGGGTTGAGGTTTTTGGGGTGAATGATTAGAAAATACTTTGGATAAGAGTCGGATGGAGACAACAGCGTCTATCATCTACATGCGATGAAAGATACAAAAAGCGTGCCAATTGGCACGCTATAATTACGGTGTATTAGGCATGCGTCAGCGAAATGCTATACTCGTATATCATATACCCACTGGATATTGTCAAATCTGACATAGAGCTGAATGCGGCCATTGACTTTTTTATATATACAAAGGGTGCCATAGTCGCCGTCTTGATCTCTGAATTTAAAGTCTACATGGTAGTCTCCGTCTCTGTCGTATTCGCCGGAAGACACGCTATATATCTTGTAGACTTGAACCACATCTGAATATATTGTTATTTTGTCATTGTCGCCGTTGATATTGATGACAACGTCACAGGCATACCAAGAACTCCATTCGTTCCAACGATGGTATCGGTCGTTGTATGTACAAATTGCGGCTGCGTCAGTGCGATAATTCCATTGTTCGGCGTTGGCGCTCAAGCAGCCGATAATGACGGCGAGAACGGTCAAGAGGAGGTGTAATCGTTTCATTTGTTCAAGTTGTTATAAATTGGTTGATTTGTATCTACATTTATATACCGTAAGGGAGCTAAAGGTAAATCGCTTTTTAGCAGAAAAAAATTCGGTTTTGCCGTAAAATCGGGCGGATTAAAACGTCAAAGGCCGGGAAGCATCGATGCTTCCCGGCCTTCGGCTATGGTTGTCGTGTATGGTTATTTGACGTATACCTTGGAGACGGTATTGCCGGCTACTTTGATATACAGGCCGTTGGCGGGTTCGGCTACGCGGATGCCTTGCAGGTTGTAATACGTGGCGGCGGCAGCGTCATCTATGGTGATGTCCGATACGCCTTCGTATTTGTCCACCTTGAGCCACGAGGATTTGCTCTTGTCGAGGTTGTGGTAGAATGTCAGCTTAACGGCGTCGGCAATTGCAGCTTGAAGGTTGGCGCTGTTGTTGTAGAACACCTCGGTGGTAGTGCCGGTCTCAATGACAGCGTTTGCTCCATAGTTGACTTCGCCCCAGTTTGCGTCTGCAATCTTGAACTGGCCGGCCAGGCCATCGCGAAGCACCAGCTCGTAAATTTGCTCGCCGAAAGAGCTGACGCCGGTGTACTCAAATTTGTAAGCCTCGTTCACTTCCCAGCTGTTGATATCGCCGCGCAGGTATATGTCGAAGACGTCCTTGACGGTTCCCTCGCCGACAAGTGTCATTGTCTTAGCCTCAAGGTCCACAATAAGTTTGAAATCGCCGGTAGCGGGAATGGCGTTATTGCCCAGTTTGCCTACCTCCCAAGTGGCGGCGACATTAGGTGTCATCGTAAATAGATGGCCGTCATCGGCTACGCCGAAGCATGCGGCGTTGAAGGTGCTCCAATCGCCTTTGGCGGTAGATAGTTTGAACATCTGGCCTTGCTCGGCACCGGTGAGGTCGAGCGTATATACGCCATCAGCGTAGATCAGTTCGGCGGGGTTTTCGGGATCCCAAGTGGCGGGCGCGCCCGTAAAATTACCTGTAGCGTAAACCGAGGTCTGTGCCGAAGCTGTGGCACCGAATCCTAAGACAGCAGCCAGAGCTACTGTGAGCGAAAGTAAAGAGTGTTTCATGCAGTAAGTTGTTGTTAGTATTGCGATTATGTGTATGTGTAAATGTCTTATTATGCGTTCGATTGTGTACTTACGGATACTCTTGATGTGTATTGATGGTGCAAGAAGTGCCGTGGTGGTGTTCCGGCCGGAGTACACATGGTGAGCCGGCGTGCAAACCGATGAACATCAGAAGTCTTTGCAAATTTAGCGATTATTTTTTAAATCCTCTCGGCTATTGCCCCTGAAATCTTGTTTTTTTTACGTCAATCTTGCCCGAGCGGTAACAGGCCGCGATTTGTCCGTCCTTTTCGGGTAATACTTTTGGCTCGGTCGTGTGCTGACTGCGTATTGTTAAGGTCGTGAACACACCGTCCCGGGGCGTATGTCATGGCGGATTGAAGCTCTCGGGTGGAGCGATGGGTCGGGTCTCGCCCTATTTATATAATATGTGTAACAGATTTATTTCGCTGTTTAACAATTGTTAGTGGCGAAAATTTGGTCGTCTCAAGAATTTGACATAACTTCGTATTGCCTTTCGGGAGAAAGGTTAGGGCTTATAGATAGCCCGTTTGCATTAAGAGACGGTTTCAGTACCGGTCCAACCGAGCCGCCATAACGGCAACGGTGGGAAGATTGATGCGAATTAGTAAACTTTATGTGTAACTAATTAAAAATTAAATTATGGAAAAACTTAGTAAAACATTTACATTCTATGACGTAGAGGCTTACAACGCCTCTACGCTCAACTGCTTTGCCTTTCGTCGCGGAAGCGATGAGAGGCAGGGCTTGTCGTTGTCTCTGGGCAACATGGTACGAGGCTACGCCTTTGACTTACAGGGTATACGCTTTCACAACAGCGAATGCGCATACATTGCCGGTGCTTTTTCCGGAGGCACGTACACGCACATTGCCATCCAGCGTCGGCTGGTGGCTTGTGACAATGGTTTTATGGCGAAAAAGACTATCAGCAAGCCTCATGAGCGTGAAAAACGCGATGACTGGGAGTCGTTCAACGTCGAATGGATGAAATACGTTGTCTGGCAAAAGTGTCTTGGCAATGAGGACTTTCGTCGCTTGCTGCTGTCGCTTCCGTCGGACGCTGTGATTATCGAAGACAGCACTTTCCAGACCGGGCACACGGCGATGAAATGGGGAACTCGCAACGTTGAGTTGAAGCATCGGCTGAATCTTCTGAAGAAAGAGCTTAAGGGTCGGGGCTTGTCCAAGGCGGCTATCAAGCGCGAGCAGGATCGTATGCGCCTCGGCGAATATGCCACCGTGGGTTGCTTTGTGGGTCAAAACCTTATGGGGAAGATTCTTATGTCGTGCAAGGAAGCCCTTGAGAGCGGCTTCGAGCCGGACATTGACTATGACCTGCTTAGCGGTAAGCATATCAATATTTTGGGTCGTGAAATCACTTTCAATCAATATGTTATAGCGGCATAAATGCGGCTATAGTCGAACCGAGACCGACTTATTGGACGCCATTTAGTTGCGGTGGAACTTGAGAGGTTGTGTAGCTATCCTTGGAAACGCGTCTCTCCATCGTCAACGCGCAGGCAGAGTACGACTTGTCCGGTTTCGAGAATTTCGTTAAGTACGGCAGTCGAGAGATCGATGCGAGTCCGAGTCGTTGGCGATTCATTCAAATATACAATCCGCAAGAAATCATAATCAAGTATGTCTGAGATTTTTATAAGACGTTCGATGTCAATGCTTTTTGAGCGTACTATATTATACACGGTCGTTCGCTCGACATTCAATCGTCGTGCAAATTCGGCATAAGATAAACCGAGCTCCTTGATACGAGCATCAATCAAACGCCCAATGTGTATTTTCGCTAAGTCCTTATACATAAGAAAAGTGTGGCTGCAAATGTGGATATCAACTCAGGTCCTGCTAAATACCTCAACAAATATACACGACAGCCACACTTGTATAAGGCGCGACTGCCAAAGGCAGCGCACTGCAATACAAGCTCACAGCCGGCGCGTTTCTTCTTTGTTGTTATTAACTTTGAATTTAGCAGGTTCAAGTTGTAAAGAAACGTTCCGCTTCCGCAAAGTGATGACCCGCCACCGCAAGAGTGACGCATCATCGTATGTCATAGGCAAAGATACAAACATTCCGCTTGCTTGGCAAATAAAAAATCTAAAAGACGAAAAGTGTCTAAATATTCCACGCTCGCCGTGGAGTGTTCCCACGCCGTAAACACCTGATATGTAAAATACAACGCATACCTTTGCGGAGAAAAACAAAGAAACAATCATTCCCAAAATATTCACCTAAAAACAAATTATAGGATATGAAGAAACAAATTAACTTTATTCTACTCGCTGTAATGGCTGTTTTCAGCATCACGTTTGTTTCGTGTGGCAACGATGACGATGAGCCTGATTCGGCCTTTGTCGGTACATGGCACACAGAAAGAGTAGACGGTTCTCTTGAGCCTTATACAGAGGGCATTACCTATACTCAGTTAAGAAGCGATGGAACGTATGTTGAAGTCTATGTGGACGAAGAAGATGAAAACGCGTATGAGGTGACACATGGTACTTGGGACGTATCCGATAACGAACTGACCATGACGGCCACAACAGATATTGTTATGGCCGGAATACCTGTTACATACGAAGTCAAAAAGATTGAGAAGGACAAAATTACTCTATCTTTTTTAGGGACAACTGTTTATCTTGTTCGAGTAAGTGACAGCGTTATAGAGAAGTATCTCTAATTTGAGGCATTCGGCTTGGGATGTCGGCATTTGTTCGTATTTCAGTCGAATACAATGTACATCTAAAATAGAAGATATTTAGAGGCTTATACTTTGAATTAATGATCCTCAGAAAATAGGCTAAAACCAATTCTTAATTTAACGACAAATAATTATGGCAAATAATGTAAACGAAGGGCTGGAGCGTAAAGGCTGCTTGATTACCAATGTCCCTGCTCCCGACAAGAAACGTATTGATGGTACAAAACCTATACCCAAAGGGAAACAGCTTCTAACAGAAAAGGGTGGTAAGAAATAGGGCACATTATAAATGCGACACAAGAGTTGAAATGCTCGATTGTATGGACGACTATACGACTATTTTATATCGGCCTGAATGGACATGTGGCAGATATAACCGAGAGGCTAATGTGGCAATCTTCTATAATCTTATAGGGGGGATGAGCTACTTCTTTGAAGATGACTCTGCTGAGATTGTTGGCTGGTTGTTAAAACAGCCTCGCAACGCCGGCTTCTTCGTTAAGACGCTGTCAGAGGAAACCGATACTGCAATGGAGAGTCTTATGCCATTTCTTGATGATCTGGTGGAGTGTGGCCTATTAACAAATGAGGCAATCTCAAAAGTGGGTATAAATACATACCGAGAAGAATCTTCTAAACGAAAATGTTCTCAGTCGTTATCTTTAGTAAAAACAGCCCCACAAAAGCGACCAATTGCAATAAGTAATGCTGAATCAGAGTATATGAACAGAGTCGGTTGTATAACCGGCGTAATGTTTGAATTAACCTATAATTGCAGTGAGAAGTGTATACATTGTTATAATATAGGAGCGACACGAAACGATTCAGAAGATTCCAAACGTAATAACCGTAAAGAGTTGACTTTAAGCGATTATTATCGCATTATCGATGAACTGAACGAGCAGGGATTGGTTAAGGTTTGCCTGTCAGGTGGTGACCCATTTTCAAACTCATTCGTATGGGAAATCATAGATTATCTATACAAGAAGGAGATTGCGTTTGATATATTTACGAATGGTCAGAGGTTAATGGGGCATACTGAAAAGTTGGCCGGTTATTATCCTCGTTTGGTCGGCATTTCGATCTATAGTGGAGAGAAGGCTGAACATGACTATATAACTCGTATTAAAGGCTCTTGGAACAAATCCATAAGCGTGATACGTGAACTCTCAGCCTTGGCTGTTCCTTTAAACCTTAAATGTTGCATTATGCGACCGAATGTCAAACACTACTATCAAGTTGCTGATTTAGCAAAGCGTTATGGTGCCGTTGCGCAGTTTGAAGTATGTTTGACTGATTCTATCGATGGCGATAAATGTGTTAGTCGCCATTTACGATTAACCCCTGAATTATTGGAAATAGTTCTTAGAGATAAAAATGTGCCGTTGTACGTTGGCGCGGATGCGCTCAATTTTGGAGGCCACCCTAAGCCAATGGATCAAAATGCATGTGGTGCAGGATATAATTCGTTTTGCATAACCCCCGAAGGCAACCTCATCCCATGTTGCTCCTTTCATACTGTATTCGGAAACTTACGACAAGCTACATTCAAGCAGATTTGTAACGAAAGCGAAGATCTGCATCTATGGCAGTCGCTAACTCTGTCTCAATACAAAGATTGTGGTAAGCATAAGTTTTGCGACTACTGTAATTTATGCGCGGGGAACAACTATTCTGAACATGGCAATCCAACTATTGCGGCAGAGAACAATTGTTATGTTGCCAAAGTGCGTTATGAATTGGCATCCAAGATGAAAGATGGATATGACCCCCTAATGGGGAAATCTATCGCAGACAGACTAAAAGAACTCCCGGACTATAATAAGGAGATTCTAAAACGTGAATATTCGCAAGATTATAGCGATAAGAGTTTAATGGCAGGAGGGTAAATGTGGTTCCCCAAGAAATACCACTAAAATCATTCTAATTCATTCATCAACATGAAAAAGAATTTAAAAATCAGCAAGTCATCAAGTGTAATTTGTATGTCAAACTGTCCCAAATCATCTGAATGGAATTGCGGAATAGCATACAGATCGTACTAAACACAAGGAGGAGAGTGTGTGTATACTATCTATAGGTAGCTACACATATTCTCCTATTTAGCTGATTATTATCTGAATCCCACTTTAATATCATCACAATATGGACCTTTTTAAGGCTTCTGCATATCCCTACACAATTCTTCGAGGGAAAGATTATTCCAATAAAGTTTATCCCTACCTTCGTTCTTTAAACGGGGATAAGGAAATGTTATGCATCGGACCAAATCACGGCCGCAGTTATGTCGTCGGGCAGCATAATGGCGGCAGATATATAGTAAGCAAAGGCAATGGTCTGAGTTATTCTCAGTACACGTTTTTAAACACGAAGGAGTTAGGTGACGATACATTTGGATTATTATTGGTACAGGATGCGATTAGAGATTATACGGTTGGAATGCAAATAGAAGATTTGGGAATAAAAACCAATAGAATGGAATATGTAATTCAGTTGGATAAAGAAATTATTTTAAGCAATAACCATACATTAAAGCCGGTCTTATTGCAATACTCCGTAGAATGCCCTTATCGTATATGTGATGCCGCTTTCCCGGATTGTGCATCTGTAATAAAAAAAGAAGTAAGTAAGTGGGATGTGCATAATTTAAAGGGAAGTGACAGAAAGTACTTGATAGCGGCTAATGTTCTAATCAAGAATTTAAGGGTACTGCATGACAACGAAATCTTGCATAATGCCATTACGGCGCAGAATTACACGTGGGCGTTGGAACTCTTGGACTTTGAGATAGCACATTCTCCCGGCTATCCGTATAGCAATGAAGATGACAAAAGACACGTGAGAGACTATTTCAATAGAGAAATTATGTACACCTATGAGATAATCAACTATATAGCACATTGTTTGGGCGAGCAGATTAATTATGGCGCTGTAGACGACTTATTTAAAAGCTACGGCTTTGATTTGTCAACTTTTAACATACCATTCTCTGAGTGAAGGAATGTGCAAATGACGGTGTCTTGACTGCGCCAAAGCGGTTATCTATGACGACGGTATCCTTGATTGTAACTTTTCTGCCGCCTTTGAGGGTTGAGGTGGCTGAAACATGAACCCCTGACAGAATGAAGCTTAATGTTGAGATACTAAAAAGAAAGATACAATGAAAGAAGTTTTAATATTCTTGAGTATTAATGGTGGAAAGAGTGAAGAGTTCACTTTTATGCTGGATGACATCTCGTTTGGGAAGCTTGAAGGAGTATATAAGGAGCGTTCAATGGACAAGGGTTTCGACAACGATAAGTTTTGGGGTTGGCTCAAAGCTTCTGACGAAGACTTGGCAAAGGCTGTTGAGAGTGCAATTGTGAAAGAGTTGTCGCGTTACTGCTTCGAGGATGACCTGTTCCATGATTCTATTGAAGACTTCGTCGGTTATGATCAGTCCTTTCCGTTGCGCGACTTGCACTTTGACTACTTGACCGCTGAAGGTAAGCATACATTTCGGCATCTTGACTGCGCCAAGGCGGTCATTTATGACGACAATGTCTTCGACTGTGACTTCTCCGAGGCTTTTAGAGAGGAAATTGGCTGAACGATAAAGCAATGATAGAATGGAGCTTAATGCTAAGATACTAAAAGAGAAGTATTACGATGAGTATAATAAGACTTATTTTAATGGCGTATTAAAGCACTGTAATATATCATATTGCAAGATAAGCCTTGTTGGTCAATATACACATAAGATAGATAAAAAAGGAGATATAGTAGGACGTATATGGATAGCAAATGATGTAGATTGGACTGAAGAGACGTTAAAGGATACATTGATTCATGAAATGATACACCATTATGTGGTAAGCATAGACAAGCGTACATCAATTGATAGTTTTACGTGGTACGGTTTGTTTGGACATGGCAGACATTTTAGGAGGCAGGTTAAAAGAATAAAAAGGGAATTCGGCATTAAAATACATATACATTTCCCTCATATATATAAAAAGAAGGAAAGAATTCCAACAACATGGATCGGCAAGTTCCTGAGATTCTTAAACTATGAAATCACTTGATTTGCTGAGGTTTGCCGATGATTTAGATGTTACGCTATTGACTTGACATTAGCAATAATAAGATACGCCGCCACGTCGATTAAGACCTTCGGCATTGTTCGCCACTGTTGTTACTGCTCTCTTGGTATGTGCCCTTTTTATTGGTCACTTATTGGCTACTATCGGGCTACTTTTCGGGTGGGGCGCGGTCAGAATTGCTGCGGGGCGATGATGGTGAGGTGACGGCGGGCGCGAGTGACGGCGGTGTAGAGCCAGCGATAGAAGTCTTCCATGGGGGCGTCGGGGGCTATGCCGCACATGTCAACGAAGACGCGGTCCCATTGTCCGCCTTGGGCTTTGTGGCAGGTGACGGTGTACCCGAATTTGACTTGCAGCGCTCCGAAGTACGGGTCGGCGTTGAGTATGGTCATCTGCTGACGCGGACTCATGGCGGCGGCGCCGTCGTATGCCGCGAGTATGGCTGCGGCGAGGTTACCGAGCTTTTCGCGCGACAGTGCCGGGGTGTCGTCTACAAGTGTGTCCAGGGTGATTTTTGCGTCGAATTCGATGTCGCGGTCGGTCAATGCCAGTCGTACATCGGCCCAGTGCATCCCATAGCGTGTCTCGGTGCTGTATATGTGCGAGACAATGGCCATGTCGCCGTTGGCAACGAAATCGAGGCCTTTGACGGAGCGTGCACAGCGGTAGTTGTTCTTGACCACGATGAGCGGCTCGCCTTTGGCGATGGCGGTGTCTATATATAGGACATCGGAGCGTATGGCGCGGTTGAAGGCGGCGGCACGCATGTTTGAGCGCGTGATTACGAGTGTGCGGTCGATGCCGTGGTCGCGGTAGGCGCTTTCGATGGCTTCGGGCAGTTCCTCCGGCGAGGTGATGTCGATGTCGCTGAATCCGTCTGTAATGAGCGTGGGCATGCGCAGCTCGTCGCGTCCGGCGGCGGCATCGCGCATGGTGCGTCGTAGCATTGTGGCATTGGCCAGGATGCCGCTGTCGGCGCGTTGGCGCGCTATGGCGGTGAGTGTGGCGCGGCTTACGCGCAGTCCGTAGGCGTGCAGCACCTCCGGGTCCATAGCCGGCGAGCGGTCCATTCCCACCGGCGGTAGCTGGGCTGTGTCGCCTATCAGGAGCATACGGCAGCCTTGTCCGGCATAGACGTATTGTATGAGGTCGCCGAGCAGGTCTTCGTGTCCTGGATTGCCGCCCGAAATCATGGAGGCTTCGTCGACAATGAATAGCGTACCTACGGCTTTATTTTCCTGCAATCCCGGTACTTCGCCGCCGAGGCTGTGGCGGTATATCTTGCGGTGTATGGTGTAGGCCGTGCGGTGAGCGTACCCGGCAAACACCTTGGCGGCGCGGCCTGTGGGCGCCATCAGCACCGAGGGGACGTTGATGTCGGCCAGGGCGCGTGTCAGTGCGGCGGTGAGCGAGGTCTTGCCCGTGCCGGCGTATCCGTTGAGGATGAATACGGCGTCCACATCGGGGCCGGGTTGTGTCTGTCGCTGCGTCAATGGCGACACAAAACGCGTCAGCGCGTCGATGACGGCGCGTTGCTGGCTGTTGGGCTCGTATCCGAGAGCGGAGGTGACACGTGCCGACAGAGCCTGAGGCTCGAAGGCTTCAGGCTCTGTCATCGTGCGTGTGTCCGTATCCATTGTCACAGACGGGATTTGGGGTGTGGTGTTGTCAGGAATTTAGTCCAGTGTCCACTCAAAGCCGTCTTTGGTGTCCTTGACGGTAAAGCCGAGGGCGGCCAGGCGGTCGCGTATGGCGTCGCTGGTGGCGAAGTCGCGGTTGCGCTTGGCGTTGAGGCGGATGTCCAGCAGCAGGTCTACGGCGCCGCGGAAGGGTGCAAGGGTGTCCTTGCCTTCGGCGGAGTCGGCGCCTTGTACGTCGGCACGCAGACCCAGAATTTCGACCATGAAGGTGTCCATAAGTGCGCGGATATCGGCGATGTCGTCGGCTGTGGCTTTGACGGTGCCGTCATTGATTTTGTTGACAAGTCCGGCGACTTCGAACAGCGTGGCCAGTACCATAGGCGTATTGAAATCATCGTCCATGGCTTCGTAGCAACGGCGGCGCAATTCGGTCACGGTCTCGGCCAATGAGGGTGCATCAGCCGTGGGGTGCAGCTCGGTCAGGCGTCCGTAGGCCTCGGTGAGGCGGCGCAGTGCGCGTTCGGCGCCTTGCAGTGCTTCGTTGGAGAAGTCTACGGTGCCGCGGTAGTGTGCCTGCAAGATGAAGAAGCGGATGGTCATCGGCGTATATGCCTGCTGCAAAAGCTCGTGGCTGCCGGTGAAGAATTGCTCGAGGGTGATGAAATTGCCCAACGATTTGCCCATCTTCTTGCCGTTGATGGTAATCATATTGTTGTGCATCCACACCTTGACGCTGGGGTGTCCGTTATGGGCTACGCTTTGTGCTATCTCGCACTCGTGGTGCGGGAATTTGAGGTCCATTCCGCCGCCGTGTATGTCGAATTCTTCGCCGAGATATTTCTCGCTCATAGTGCTGCACTCGAGGTGCCATCCGGGAAAGCCTTCGCTCCACGGCGAGGGCCAGTGCATGATATGCTCCGGCGCGGCTTTTTTCCAGAGGGCGAAGTCGGCGGGGTTGTGCTTGGACTCCTGTCCGTCGAGGGCGCGTGTGGTGGCCAGCAACTCATCGATATTGCGGCCGCTGAGGCGTCCGTATCCGTAGTCGCGATTGAATTTGGGCACGTCGAAGTAGACATTGCCGTCGCTGACGTATGCGTATCCTGCTTCCAGAATTTTCTTGATGTATTCGATTTGCTCGATGATGTGTCCCGAGGCGTGCGGTTCGATGCTGGGCGGCAGCACATTGAGCGCCTCCATGTCGTGGTGGTAGCGGTTGAGGTAGTATTGCACCACTTCCATGGGCTCGAGCTGTTCGAGACGGGCCTTCTTTGCTATTTTGTCTTCGCCGTCGTCCGCGTCGTGCTCCAGGTGCCCGACGTCGGTGATATTGCGTACATAGCGCACCTTGTATCCCAGGTGGCGCAGATAGCGCAGTACGATGTCAAAAGTTATGGCGGGGCGGGCGTGACCCAGGTGTGCATCGCCGTACACCGTAGGGCCGCAGACGTACATACCCACGAGTGGAGCGTGCAGGGGCTTGAAGGCCTCCTTGCCGCGGCTCATCGAGTTGTAGATGCACAGGTCGTTGGGGCGTATACCCGAAAGGTCGGCACTCATCGTCTCAGGCTGTAAATCCGGGTTTCTCCGGGGTGTTGTTCTTGGGTACGATGCGCTCGATGTCGCCGAATACGCTTTCGTACTTAGCGATATTGTCGCGCAGGGCAAACAGCAAGTTCTTGGCGTTCTCGGGGGTCATAATGACGCGTGTCTGTACCTTGGCTTGCTGCATATTGGGCGCTACGGCGATGAAGTCGAGGTAGAATTCGTTGGCGCCGTGGGCTATTACTGCAAGGTTGCTGTAGTGTCCTGCGGCGATTTCGGCGGGAAGTTCTATTTTGATTTCGTTGGTATTGTTGTTCTTGTCCATAAGGCGTTTGTCTATATAGTTTATATGTGAGATGTATTTTCAGGAAATTTGCCGATGTCGGCGGAGATGGTCCGTCGACATCGGCAGCACGGTATGTATTCCGCAACCGATTACTCGGCGGGTGTGATTTGCGAGGCGTCCTTAATCAAGGCCACGCTCTTGGTGCCTTCGGTGGTGGCGTATTTGACGCGGATGCTCTTGCATGTGGACAGATTCCAAATCTGCGAGATGTCCCACGAGCCGTAGGTCACTTTGTAGGCGCCGTCGACGCTGTTGCTGTCGCTCTTGTAGAGCAGGTAGAGCACCGGTTCGGCATCGCCGATTGTGCTTTGGTCGCATACCAGGTCAAAGCTTTGGGGTGCGTTGAGCATAAAGCAGCGAGCGGCCACGTTGACGTATTTGCCGGTGCGCTGGCATATCTCGATAATGACGTCCTCGGAGGCAAATCCGCCGACGTCTTCGCTCTTTTTGACGGCTACGGGGTCGCCGTTGCCGTAGATTGTCATATATCCGGTGGGGGTGATGTTGCCGCTGGTGTAGGGTTGACCGTTGGCGGGGAAGTAGCGCAGCAGTATGCGCTGGCCTACCTTGATGTCATCGGCGAGTTTCTTGGAGGTGATGAGTGTGGCCACGGGCGAGTCGCCTTCCTTCTGTACTTCGAAGGATGTGCCGGCATTGGTGATGGACTTGACGGTTACAAAGTCTATTTGGTTGCCGTCCGTTGAGGGATCGGGTTTGTCATCGTTGTTGCACGAGCAAGCAAACAGTGCCATTGCTACAACCGGAAGCATCCGGCATATCGTTTTGATGATCATAGTCGTACTTGTTTTTTTGAGTGTTATGTTGTATGTCTTGTTTTGTTTTGCTATATCTATAAATCCGCCGGGGTGTCCAATCTTGCATCTGTGTCCCGACTTTTTTGTCGGTCGGTGTCGGTAACCGGTATTTGTTCGCTGACCAGCCGTCCGTCGGCGATGTGTAGGACGTGGTCGGCATCGGCGGCCAGTTCGCTGTCGTGGGTGACTATGACCACGGTGGTGCCGTATGTGTCGCGCAGGTCGAAGAAAAGGCGATGCATCTGTCGACGGTTTTCGCTGTCGAGGCTGCCAGATGGTTCGTCGGCCAGCAGCAGCGGTGCATCGTTGACCAGTGCGCGAGCCACGGCGGCGCGCTGGCACTCGCCGCCGGAAAGTTCGGAGGGGCGATGATTGAGCCGTTCGGCAAGGCCGAGACGTTCCAGCCACCGGCGTGCGCGTTCCATGGCTTCGCGTCGCCCCATGCCTCCTACGAGGCACGGCATAGCCACGTTCTCAACGATGGAGAATTCGGGCAGCAGGCGGTGACTTTGGAATACGAAGCCCAGAGTGGTGTTGCGCAAGCGGCTCAGGGCCTTGTCGCGCAGCGAGGTGACGTCCATGCCGTCGATGAGGACTTTGCCGCTGTTCGGGCGGTCAAGTGTGCCCATAATGTGTAGCAGCGTACTTTTGCCGGCACCGCTGGGGCCGACGATGGCGGTCACGGCGCTCTCGGCGACATCCACGCTGATGCCTCGAAGCACTTCCATCGAGCCGTAGCTCTTGTGTATGTCTCGTACGGACAGTTTCATTCTGCGAAGATAGCACATTTTTTGCACCGCGCCAACATGTTTTGCATCAAAACTCGGTAAATGCGGTGCAAAATGCGTTCAATCAGTACTTAATGGCGTTATTTTGTCGTACGTATCCGCGGACGACGCAGGTAGGCGGTGACGGCCACGGCTGCCACAAAATACAGTGCCGTAAGACCCCAAAGCCAATAATACGAGGTGGCGACTTCGGCCAGGGTGGCGCCGTTGTTGTTGATACGGATGAATCCTTCGATGCCCCAGACGCCGGGTACAAGGTCGCCGCAAAGCAGCCAGGGGGTGGACATAGCGTAGCGAGGCCATACCATCCCGCTGAGAAACAGAAAGATTACGGACGAGAATACAAAGATGATGAAAGCCATCTCGCGTTCGCGCACCAGGTATGTCAAGGCTTGTCCCATGAAGGCGGTGGCCAGCAGCATAGGCACCATCAGCAGCAGGTAGTCCGTGGCCGAGCCGTAATGCGGCAGGCCGAAAATCTCCGGAATCCAGTGCAGGATGTATATTGTCATGGGTACATAGCATAGGAAGTATACCAGGGCGCGGCCCCAGACGGTGGCGCTCAGGCCGTGGCGGTCGGGACGTAGCGGATCGCGACCGCCGTAGAAGCGGCGACGCTCGCGCGAGGTGGCGCCTATCATGGTGATGCCGAGCAGCATACTTTGCTGCAGTATGAGGATGACGATGCCCGGGATGACGAAGGATGCGTAGCCTTCTTCCGGGTCGCCCATGAAGTGGCTGCGGTTGCTTATGGGAAGTCCCGAGGATGAGATGCCGGCGGCGCTGAGCTTGCCGGCCGTGATTTCGGTGCAGGTCTCCAGTTGTACGTCCGTGAGTGCACCCACGAAGGTGCGGTAGCGCAGCAGCAGCGTCATATCGCTGTAGAAATCGGCGTGGGCGGTGATGCCGCGTCCTATGTCGCGTGCATAGTCGTGCGGAATACGGAGGATGCCATAGATTTCGCCGCGGGCCATAAGGTCGCGAGCCTCGGCCATATCCGGGCATTGGTAGTTCACTGCAATGGCCGAGGTGGCATCGAGACGACGCGAGAGGTTGCGTGATTCGGCCGTATGGCTGAGGTCGACAACGGCTATGGGGATGTCGCGCACCACTTCGGGATTGTATATCAGTGTGTATACTATGGGGTAGAATAGCGGCAGCCCGAAGAAGAAGAGCAGCACGCCGGCATCGCGACGCAACACGCCGAATTCATCGCGGAAGACATCGGCCACGTCGGCCAGCCATTTATATATTGCGTGAAAAATCTTCATTGGAGTTCATTAATCATCAAGGAACGTACACGGGCTTGAGGCATGCCTTTTTGAGGCGCCACATTGTCATTGCCGCCAGTGCCGGGAATATGGCGAGGATGACGAACATCCAGCGCGAGTAGTACAGCGGCAGGCCGTTGAAGCCGATATTGACGTATAATAGGAACATATAGCGTACCGGAATGATGTACGAGAGTATGGCAATGCCGCCGTACATGCTCTCGACGGGGAAGGACAGTCCGGCTATGGAGAAGCTGAGAATGCCCAGCAGTGCGCAGATACTCAACGCTAAACGTGGATTGGGCAGCAACGAGGTGATGAATACCGCCAGTGCTTGATTGGCCACCACCATCAGCAGTAGTCCCAGCATCAGCGCCCATATGGGGCCTTGCAACGGGAATCCGCCGAATCCGAAGATAATGGCGCCCATAGCCCAGCCCGTAAGGGTAAACAATACCGTATGGGGCAGTAGTTTGCCGAAGACGGCTACGGTAATGCTGCCGCCCGCTGTTTCCAGCCATTCGGGTGATGAGCGCCACTTGATTTCCTGGGTGATGGAGAATGCGGTCACCAGCAGCACCATCAGTGCCAACATCGTCATCATAAACGAGGGGGTGAGGTACATCGAGTAATTGGTCCACGGGTTGCCCGGGGCGTGCGTCTCGATGGTCATGGGCTGTACGAGGTTCATGGCTTGGTCGGCCTCCATGCCCGAGGCGGTGAGCGAGGCACGCATCATTCCGGCGGCCGAGGTCACCGAGGTGGTCTTGAAGCCTTTAAACAAGAATGTGCCCGGTACATAGTAGGTCATATTGCTGTAATAGTCTATGACCGGGGTGCGGCCGGCCACGGCATCGGCCTCAAAGTCTTTGGGTATGACAAAAAAGCCGTAGACTTGACCGCGGCGTACGGCGGCTACGGCGTCCGAGTACGTTTCTTCGGCGCGCGTGATTGTCACCAGCGAGTTGGCGTTGAGAGTGCGCGTAATTTCGCGCGACATGGCCGAGTGGTCTTGATCGACTATGGCTGTGGGCACATGCAGCGGCAACCCTTGATCCATCAGGCTGAGGAAGAAGAGCGTACAGCCCAGCGGTACCACGAAAAAGGCGAAGATGTATGCCTTGCGCGATACCAGCCTTTGCAGTTCGCGGCGTATGGTTGCTATAAGCGGATTCATAACGTTGCTTTCGGCCTCGAATTTGGGTTAATCAGTCGCGCAGTATGGCTGTCATTCCGGGACGAAGACCATCAATGTCGTCCGTGGGGCGGGCCTTGATTTCGAAGGTGCGCGAATCCCATTGGCCGGTGGCCTTGGTGGCGCGCCATACGGCGTACGAGCCCATGTCACGAACGTAGAATATGCGTGCCTTGATTTCTTTTTGTCCCAAGGCGGGAATCATTACTGTAATTTCACTGCCCATCTTGAGGGTATTGAGCATTTCTTCGCGAACGTTGAAGATGATCTGACGCTCGTGCTTGAGCACGCTCATAATGGGCGTCCCGGTGGCCACCAATTCGCCGGCTTCGGGATAGATTTGGTCGATTGTGCCGTTGCACGGTGCTATCAGGTAGCTGTCTTCGAGTACTGCCTGTACTTGCTCTACCGAGCCGTCGGCGGCGCTGACCATGGCGGCGGCGCTGCGCTTGTCTTCGTTTTGGGCGCCGGCCAATGCCAGATTGAGTTGGCTGCGTGCGGCTCCTGCCTGTGCTGTGGCGGCATCGTATGCGGCCTTGGCCTCATCGCGTTTCTGAGCGGTGACTACGCCGTCATTGTAGAGGTTCTGCATACGCTCGTAGGTTTTCTTGGCTATGGTCTGTGCGGCTTCGGCTTGTGCCAGCATGTCGCGAGCGGCTTCGATAATCTGGCTACGTGTGCCGGCCTCGGCTTTTTGGTTTTGGGCACGTGCAACGTTACGCATGGCTTCGGCTTGTGCCAATTGAGCCTCGACTACTGACGAGTGTATACGTGCCAGTGTATCGCCGGCTGTGACGGTGTCGCCCTCGTGTACGTATACTTCGGCAAGACGCCCGGGCAGTTTGCCGGAGATGCGTACGGTGGTGCCGTCCACCTGGCCTTCGATGATATTGTCCGGGCGGTTGAGGCACAGAAATCCTATGATGACGACGGCGGCAACGGCTGCCGTCAGCGCCACCAGTGTGATCATAAGCGTGCGGTTGGCGCGGGATTCCTCCTTGGGTGACGGAGTGGGATAGATGGGGGTGTCTTCTGACATAATTATTTGCGGTGTATGATTATACGATATGATTAGGCGATATTACGGTGATATAAATCGGACTTTGACTGACGATGTCACTGTACGGGCGTGGTGTCAAGTTTACCCAAGACTTTTTCGAGGTAGGTGTTGCACAGTTTGACGTCTATCATTGCATCGATGTTTTCGCTGTTTGCTTTGAGCCATGCGGTCTGCGCGGCCATGACGTCATCGCTGGTGACCACGCCTTCGCGGAAGCCTACGGTGGCGGTGCGGAGGTTTTCGTCGGCGCTTTCGAGGTTGGCCAGTGTGGTATGGTAGGTCTTATAGGCTTCTTGTGCCTTATAGGATGCTTGGCTGACTTGTAGGTTGACCATCTCGCGGGCATCGTCAAGGCGCAGGCGCATCACGGTCTCATCGACGGCGGCGGCGCGATATTTGGCGTAGTCGCCGCCCCAGTGCCACAAGGGTATTTTGACCATCACGCCGACGGAGAAAGCGCCATTGAAGCGTTTTTCGAAGCCGTTGAACATATTGGGATTGGAGAAGCTGTATGTGCCCATAAGTGCGATGTTGGGCAGCATCGATGACAGGGCTACCTTCTTTTGCTGTCCGGCGATGTCTATACCCAGCGAGAGAGCACGCAGGTCGTGGCGGCGTACGTATGCACTGTCTATGGCCGTGGCCGACAGGTCGGGGGCTTCGACTATGCCGGAGCGGACTTCTTCGTCGGTGACGCACATCCCGGCGTTGATGGGCAGACCGCACACTTGAGCCAGGGCCATACGCGAGAGTGTCAGGCCGTTTTCGACCTTGGCCAGGTCTACTTGTGCCGAGTTGAGTTTGACATCGACGCTCAAGCGGTCGCTCTTGGTGGCCACGCCTTGCTGTTCCATCAGACGGACGTTGCGGTCCAGTGAGTCAAGCAGATTGACGTATGCCGAGGCGAGATCGCGCTTGTTTTTGAGCGATACAACCTGCCAATAGGCGGCATCTACGGCATATATTACATTCTCGGCTTCGGATAGGTGCATTTGTTGCGCCAATTCCTCGGCGTACTTGGTCAGGCGGTTCATGGCCACGATTTTGCCGCCCATATATACGGGTTGGGTCAGGGTGACGGCGCCGAAGAATACGTTGTGTATGTCGTAGGTCATTGATTCCTTGGGTATCAGTGCCACCTGCGAGGGTATGTACTGTCCGTCGGGAGTCTTCACCGGTTGTCCGGTGGCGGGGTTGGTCACCAGATTGAAGTCGTAGCTATTGGTCGACGGATTGAAGGTCTTGATGGGTAGCAGCTGGTCTTTGGAGAATATGGACAACTCTTTTTGATTGTACATATACCCGCCGGCAAAGTCCAGGGCCGGCAGATATGCGGCAAAGGCCTCTTTGTTTTGATAGTGAGCCTTATCCACTGATTGGCGTGCTATCATCAGCTGTTTATTGTTGGCCAAAGCCAGGTTGCGGCACTGTTCCAATGTATAGATAGTGCCGCCGCCAACGCCGCCTTCGGCTACGCTAATGCCTTGGGCGCGTGCAGTCATCGTGGCAGTTGCCGCGAGCGCAAGTATTGCGACGATGCGTGTTTGTGACCTCATAGTGTGTGGTTGTTTCGGTATGTATTATTCTCTGTTTCTATTGGAAATCGTAATGCACTTCTTGCTGTCATTCACGGCTTTGGCGTACGACATATATTGTATAACCGACACCGAGGGACTTCGGTTTGGTGTCGTGCGGCCGAAGCGGTGATTTTCGCCTGCAAAAATAAGGTAAAAATCAAAACATTGTATCGTTTATTTCCGATATTTACCAACAATTCTGCTTTTAGACGAAAAAATCAGTCCGCAGCATAGACTTTGCCGCAGCTTCGATGGTGTACGTAGGGGCGTATATTTCGATTTTAAGTTGTAACTTTGCATGGTCCTAACGGCACATGTATCATCATATATAATTACGATTAGCGCAATGACACTTTTTGATATAATCTGCATACTCATAGTCATCGGCGGCGCCCTGTATGGATGGCGTCGCGGTGTGATGTCTCAGGCCGGCAGCGTCGTCGGCATCGTGGCCGCCATTATCCTATGTCGCGTGTTCAGCGGTATCGTGGCAGCCAAATTTTCGTCGCCCGAGGACAGTGCGGACACCGTGCTGCTGCATACGGTGATGTCGTACGCCATCATCTTCATTGTCGTGATGGTGGCGGCTCGCTTTTTGGCCGGTACGATACGCACGCTTTTTGACAGTCTCAGCTTGGGGCGCGTGGACAATATCGCCGGAGCCTTATTTGCCATACTCAAATATACCCTGGTATTCAGCGTCTTGCTAAATATTTGGATGGCCATATTCCCTTCGGGCGAGCTTAAGTCATCGTACAACGACACCCTTCCCTCGACAGTCATCAATATGGCGCCGGCAGTGCTGGGCAGCAAAACCGCCGCAGACGTCTTTGACGGCATCAATGCGGCCACCGATTCGCTGCGTGCGCGTACGGCTGCACAGCCGGACAGCACGCCGCTACAGTAAGGATCGGACGGCGACCGAAAGTTTATTATCACTGACATTCTATCGGTCGCATCTGATACGATATACGCAAGACGCCACCCCGTGGAGGGAAGTGGCGTCTTGTGTGTCTATATGTGTGGCCTACGCTTTATCGAGGGCTTATTCCTTGGGCATCTGGATGGCGGCCATCAGCAAGATGCTGCCGTGGTTGTTGTCCTTGACTATCATCAAGAACGGACGGTCAAGTACGATTGGTGTACCGGGATTGGCGGTTGCTATTCCATCCCATTCCGTTGTCGTTACTATTTTTGTTCCCGTTTCTGTAACAGTCAAACCTATAGCCTGTTTTATAATGGAATATATATCGTTGGAAAAACCGGTCAAAGCACAATTGTCAAGGTCGAGACCGGATTTTTTTACATATTCGGTCATGTCGTTATTTTGCAGCACCGAGAAAATGGGTATTCCGATAGTGCATTTTTGAGGTTCTGTGTTGTCGAGTTGTCTCGTCAAAAGCATTTCTTTTACCTCCGGAAGAATGTCAAAGATGGTCTTGTCCCGATCCGGCAGGACAAATACTGCTGAGTAATTGCAATCTGCATAAGGCATTGCAAATGCGGCAAAAGATTTTGTCCAAATGGCAGGCAAGGTTCGCATATCTTGCATCACTTTTGCGATACCTCTGGGATGAATACCATCTGCTTCATAAAAAGTGCTTTGTGTTGCGGATCCTTTCGTGAACGGTTGTGCCCAAGCGCAATCAAAATACATTGTATTAATGATGATGCTTTGGATTCTCTTGGATGAGGGTTGTGTATTCGCTATATTGTCTATCAGTCCGTTTGTCTTTTCTGAGCACCATTTATTTATTTGGGCTATAACGTCGGTGCTGCCAAAGTCAAGAACTCGACATTCGGCATCATAATATTGTTTTATGATTCCTGCTGCAGTCCCGAACTGTTGTTCGGATTCCATCCACCGACTATTTGCCCAAATCGAGTTGGCGAAGAACACTTTCGCTTTTTCGCCGTTGTACGAGAAGTAGTTCAAGCGGTTCTTGTTGAACTCGTTGAGCGCGGTTGCCGATGAGGCTCCCATTTTTCCGACAATTCGGTCGCGGTCGCCGTCTACAAGTGCGTTGGCCACCATTCCAAGGCACAAGTCCTTGCTCAATGGAGAATACACGGTATTGTCACGGTATGGCGCTGTTGTGGTTGCCATATCTTCGAAGATGGCAAAGGCATTCGCTATCTCTGCTTCGCTGATAGCCTCTTCCTCGATATTCATCTCCATACGCGATTTGGCGCCTTCTTGTCCTTCTTTCACTTCGGAAGAGCATCCTGCGGCGAAAAGCGCCACGATGCCTATTAGCGTTAGTTTATAGGTTTTCATATTATATTTATGTTATTGGTTAATGAGATGCTTTTATATAACAATAACCTGTTGGTTGAATTAAATTAGAGAATATTTTACTTGACCGATTTTACGATGATTTATATAGTTGAGATATTG
>CAKTOT010000008.1 GCA_934590135.1 uncultured Muribaculaceae bacterium | reverse complement strand
GTGCCACAGCTTTTTCTGAGTAAAGGAGAATATATCGGCTGCGGTCAGGCGTGCCGAGCGAAGGGCGGTATCTCCCGTCGTGATGGGCGCGGCAATGACGCCAAGCAGCGCCAAAATACCGCCGAAGGTCCCCAGCCAGGAGATGCTGACGTCCTGTACCAGTGCCCCGGCGCTGTTGTTGTGCGCAGCCATATATTCGCCTAATTGCTCGTATCCGCCGGTGAAAGCGATGGCGGCTGCCGCCCAAATCAGTGCTACAAGGCCCTCGGCCACCATGGCCCCGTAAAATATGGGACGGGCAAGGCGCTCGTTGGTCAGACAGCGTGTCATCATAGGCGATTGAGTGGCGTGAAAGCCTGAAATGGCGCCGCATGCGATGGAAACAAACATCATTGGAAATACCGGGATGTCATCGTTACGCGAGGCAAGACCGTCGGCAAAACCGTCCGGAATGGTCACGTCGCCCAACAGCATATACCCCATCAATCCTATAGCCATAAACAGAAGCGCCGCGCCAAACAGCGGATAGATTTTGCCGATAAGTTTGTCTATGGGCAGTAGTGTGGCCAAGATGTAATAACCGAATATCAGTACTATCCATATCGTGGTGTCCCATTGCGTCATATTGGCAAGGAGGCCGGCGGGCGTGATTACAAAGACGGCCGCTACTAATATCAGCAGGACTATCGAAAATACTCGTATTACATTTTTTATGGAGGTACCCAGCTGACTACCTACGATTTCGGGCAGCGACTTGCCGCCCATACGGAGCGACATCATTGCCGAAACAAAGTCGTGGACGCCCCCGGCGAATATTGTCCCTAATACAATCCAGAGGAAAGCTGCCGGACCGAACATCACGCCCATAATGGCACCGAAAATAGGGCCGAGGCCCGCGATGTTCAGAAATTGAATCAGGAATACTTTCCATGCCGGCATAGGTACGAAGTCCACGCCGTCTTTGAGCGTGTGTGCCGGCGTGAGGCGCTTGGGGTCTATGCCGAAAACTTTTTCGACAATGGCTCCGTAAATTATGTATCCGCCGACAAGTACTGCCAGTGCTACAAGAAATGCAATCATAATAATGTGTTCATTAATAGGGTAGTATGCTGTGGGATAAAACGAGTATGCGTGTTCCTTTTCACTCGAAAATGTATGGCCGAATCTTGCCGACACGTGGGCCGGCGGCGATTGCGGCCTTTGTTTCCTACAAAATTACAAAAAAAATCGGCACCACAATATATTACATTTTCAAAATAGGTTGTCGTGCGCGTAAAAACGGAGTTCCGGCCTGTACATAGAAGTGGTGAGGGCCTATGCATAGACGTAGCGCGGCGTATGCATGGACTTGGAGAGGGTATATGCAAGGTAAGGATGACGTTCGCGTCGGTTCGGGGATGAAGACAAATATGATGCGTACGGATGCTTGTCCGATGTCGGCGAGGTTCCCTATCCGATGGCGCAGTGTCTGTTCGATAGCGGTTCTTTTTAATTTAATGAATATGTTTTTAATCCGACGATGAGGCTTTTTAATGTTTTTTGGCCACAAAATGCCTCCGGAATTATTGTCCGTCGCAAAAAAAAGAGTACATTTGCAGACCCAAATCAGACGAAACGTAATTATTCACAACAAAACACAACAACAAACCACTATGGCTTACGTAATTACAGACATCTGCGTGGCTTGCGGCACATGCCAGCCCGTATGCCCCGTTGAAGCTATCAGCGAAGGCGACATCTATCACATCGATCCCGACAAGTGCATCGAATGCGGCAGCTGTGCCGAAGTATGCCCCACCGGAGCTATCAATCCCCCGGCATAAGGTAAGCTTACGCCATAAAACAAAGGTGCGCGACTTCGTTCGTAGAGTCGCGCACCTTTGTTTTTTTGTGTGCGGGCCTATATGACTATATATAAGCCTAATAATGGGGCGTGTCCGTGCTTATTGCATACCGCTGACGGCTACGCTGCGGTCGATTTTGGATACGAGGCCTTGCAGTACTTTGCCCGGGCCGAGTTCTACAAATTCGGTGGCGCCGTCGGCAATCATATTGCGCACGCTCTGGGTCCAGCGTACCGGGGCGGTGAGCTGAGCGACGAGATTGGCTTTGATTTCGGTCGGATCGGTGTGCGGCTTGGCATCTACGTTCTGGAATACCGGGCAGCGAGGTGTGCTGAATGTTGTGGCGTCAATGGCAGCAGCGAGTTTGGCGCGTGCCGGCTCCATACAGGGCGAGTGGAAGCCGCCGCCGACTTTCAGCTTGAGCGCACGTTTGGCTCCGGCTTCGAGAGCCTTGGCGCAAGCTGCATCGATGGCTTCGTTTTCGCCCGAGATTACGATTTGTCCGGGGCAGTTGTAGTTGGCGCAAACTACCACGCCGTCAACTTCTTTGCAGATGCTTTCGACAACCTCGTCGGGCAGCGCGAGGATGGCGGCCATGGTCGAGGGGTTGAGTTCGCAAGCCTCCTGCATTGCGTGTGCACGGGCAGCCACCAGGCGCAGCCCGTCTTCGAAGCGCATAGCTCCGGCGGCTACGAGTGCCGAAAACTCGCCCAGCGAGTGGCCGGCGACCATATCGGGACGGAAGTCTTCGCCCAAAGCAAGCGCGAGGCTTACGCTGTGGATAAAGATGGCAGGTTGGGTGACTGCGGTTTGACGAAGGTCTTCGTCTGTGCCGCTAAACATCAAGTCTGTGATGCGAAAACCCAGAATTTCGTTGGCGCGTTCCATAGTTTCGCGCACTTGCGCATTATTGTCATACAGGTCCTTGCCCATACCGACAAATTGCGCCCCCTGTCCGGGGAATACGTATGCTTTCATACTGAAGTTATTGTTTTGAAAATTACTTTTTTACCTTGGTCCTTCTAATTTTGGGAATGCAAAGTTAGTCATTTTTCGGAAAATATGACTAACTTTGGCGTTACAACGTGACGGACCTTCGGGTGCGTCACGATTTCCGACGTATATAAATCACCAGTCCTAACGTGTAAAATAAACAGATAATATGCTTACTATGATACCTCTTTTCTTTGGCATGCGCGGTCCGCAGCTGATATTCATAATCGTTGTTATACTGCTAATTTTCGGTGCATCACGCCTTCCCAAAATTATGCGCAATATGGGACGCGGCGTTCATCAGTTCAAGCAGGGCCTTGAAGATGCTAAAGAGGAGATGAACAAGCCGATACGTCGTGCCGATGACCGCTACCGCGATGACCGAGACCGCCGCGATGATGACCGCTACCGCGATGACCGAGACCGCCGCGATGATGACCGCTACCGCGATGACCGAGATCGCCGCGACGACGACCGCTACCGCGATCGTTATACCGAAAAAGACTGATTAAATCGTTATACTCGTGCCCGAACGCGAAAGCATAGATACACAGCGACAAGGGCGCAGCGACGAGATGTCGTTTTGGCGACATCTGGCCGAGCTGCGAGGTGTGCTTGTGCGTATTTTTGTCATCTTGATTGTGCTGGTGATTGCGCTTTTCTGCTGCATGCGGTGGATTTTCGAGAACATTATCACAGCTCCGTGTTCGCAAGATTTTGCTACGTACAAGTTCTTTGGATTTATCAGCGGCGATGGCGACTGGTTGCCCGATCTCGGCAGCACCGGATTTCAAGTCGATCTGATCAGTATCAACCTTACCAGTCAGTTTATGACGCAGATGAGCGCCTCGCTTTGGTTGGCGTTCATAATCGCCTTTCCGATAGTTATATACCAGCTGTGGACTTTTGTGCGCCCCGGATTGTACGAGCGCGAACGTCGCGGTGCTCGTCGTGCTTTTCTGTGGGGTAATGTGATGTTTTATGCCGGGTGTGCGGTAGGGTACTTTATCGTATTCCCGCTGGCTCTACGTTTTCTGTCCCAATACAGTTTGTCGGATCGCATTACCAATACGATTACGCTCGACTCCTATATGGACACCTTTTACCTGCTTACCTTGGCTATGGGTGTGCTTTTCGAACTTCCGCTATTGGCCTGGATGTTGGGACGTATGGGCGTACTCAAACGCGGTTTTTTCAACCGAACGCGTCGCTATGCCATTGTGATTATTCTCATAATCAGTTCGATTATTACACCTACCAGTGACCTGTTTACATTGATGATAGTCTTCCTGCCCGTCTATGGCCTATGGGAATTAAGCGCTCTCCTCGTACCCAGGGGCGCAGAAAAGCTTACATCCGATAGGGTCGGCGATGAGAGTCCGCGTGACAATGATACGACCGACTTCGACGATGATTCGTCAAATACCCGTGGCGGTGCGCCTTATCGTAGCGAAGATTCTTCTGCTTCCGAGCAAAGATTCCGAGATGAATAGGCGTCCGAGCAAAGAGCTTTTTCGGACTTTCGAACTGAGATATTTCGAATGAATAGCCTTGTGCGCTAAGGTCTTCGGGGACGAAGGGCCGACCGACCTAACTGGTGCAAACAATATATGATGCAAATGATTGAATGTAAGCGGTTGTTGTTGGTACGCTGACAAAAAGCAAAAAAAAATTTGTAATGCTTTTTTGCTTGAATCAAAAATAATCATTAACTTTGCGGATGTATACGCGTGCCTATGCACCGCGTATATACGAATACTTGTACTTATGCAAGTTTCCGTGCGACTGAACCTACGATGAACCTGGCCTTGTAACTCCTCCAATTTCTAAGTCATGTACATCATCCTCTACCATGTTTGCCGCCGGTAATGGTGGCAATGACATCCGTTTGTGTGGAAATGGCCGTACGACGCCTGAAGACGTTCGCACGGATGCCCATAGGGCAAGCCGGTGTCACCATGATATTTTACAAACTAAATACTTATTACCTAATAACCTAATCACCCAAACTTAACCAGTATGAAAACCAAGCTTATCTTGGCGGCCATGCTCCTGGGCTCGGCTACAATGTATGCAGCCGGACTTAAGACAGGCCAAATCAGCAACGTCACCCGCGTGACGACTGACCGCTCCATGCGCTACGAAAGTCCCGTATGGTCCCCCGACGGCGCCATGATAGCCTTCACAGGTGAAGGCTATGACGGTCTCTACGTCATGCAGGCTAACGGCAAAAACGTAAAAAAAGTTTCGGCAGACAACGGCGTAGGCTACGGCTTCCGCTGGAGCGCCGACAGCCGCGAACTCCTCGTTCGTGACACACGTTGGCTTACCGAAGCCGACGGCTCGAGCAAGCGTGTACACGCCGCTTGGGCTATCGAAGTATCCAACGGCACCAAGGTGCGTATGTCGCAAGACCTTGAGCAGATGTCTCCCGCCATGTGGTCGTACACCCCCTCAGGCAAGAAGAGCGTCATCTGCGAAGCCAAGGCCGTTGCCAACCGCCTCCCCGCAGTGCCCGCACAAGCTATGGCTATGGCCAAGCAAATCCAGACACTCGATCCTATGCCCGAAGTGTCTTTCGTGGAAGACTTCGACAACCTCTATGTCCTGACAGCTGACGGCAACAAGCGCCTGCTCAACCGCGGTGCTTCCTTCAACGCCCAGCTCTCACCCGACGGCAAGAAGGTCGTGTTCAACGAAATGGACAACATCGTTATTATCAACATCGATGGCACCGGCAAGCGTGTCCTCGGCGTCGGCTTCCGTCCCCAATGGGTAGGCAACAGCCAGATCGTATACGAGCGCACTACCGACAACGGTCACAGCTACCTCACCGGCGAGCTCTATATGCTCAACGTCAACGGTGGCGCCGAGAAGGCTCTCACCTCCTCGCGTGATCGCATCGAGATGTATCCCTCTATCTCTCCCGATGGGAACAAAATCGCATTTATTTCTAACACCGACGGTCAGATCTACGTCGCTGACCTCAAATAATATACTGCCATGAAGAAAATATCTACACTTCTCGCGATACTTGCCATGGCAATAATCGCCCCCCTCAGTGCTAATGCCAATTGGAGCGGCTACAAAATTATGCTTGACCCCGGCCATGGTGGCAGCGACCCCGGTGCATCCGGCCCTAAGGCTCCCCATGAAGCCGCATTGGCACTGCGTTGTGCCAACAGCATCGTGTCTTGGCTCAAATCCAACGGATGTGCCTATCGTATGACCCGTTCGTCTGATGTATATGTGTCTCTGTCGGCACGTCGTTCGGCGTCCGTAAGCTACGACCCGTATATCTTCTGCTCAATACACCTCAATGCCTTCAACGGCAGCGCTCATGGTACCGAGACTTGGTACTACTGGTCCGGAGGCAACTCTCGTAACCTCGCCAATAAGGTTCAAGCAACCTTGGTACAGCAACTCGGTCGTACCAACCGCGGCGTTAAGCAAAACGGTTGGACCGTAATCACCGGTAGCTCCAGCGTGCCCGCCATCCTGACGGAGGCACTCTTCGTGGACAATAGCACCGAATGGGGTATGATTAACGAGACCAGCAAGTCCGGTTTCAAGTCTTGGGTCAACGGTCACCTCTATGGCTTCTATGACTTCGGTACAGGCGTACAGGGTAAGACCCTTACCCCCAACCCGCGTTCCGGTGGTTCCACAACTCCCGACCCGACTCCGACAAACCCCACGCTGACCGTTTCGACAACCAGTCTCCACTTCACTTGCTCGCAAGGTGAAAAGCCGACCCTGACGTTCACGGTCAAAGGCTCTAACCTTACGTCCGACATTAATGTGGCTCCGTATTCGTCACGTTTTACCCCGAATGTTACCACACTCGGCAAGAGCGGCGGTACAGTTACGGTGACATTTAATAATAGTGACAAGATCGGTACCTACGGCGAAGGTGGAACAGGCGTCAATTCCAAATTCTACATTGCTGTAACAAGCGGTAGCCTCCGCAAAGAGGTTAAGATTACCGCCGAAGTTAAGGCTCCGCCGCTGAGTCTCAAGGAAGTCTGGAACCTCTCCGAAAAGAGCGGCAAGAAAGATGCCAAGGGCTATGATGCCTCTAAGATCCGTAACTTCTGCTACAACGATGGTAAACTCTACTGCGTATACAACCACAGCGACATCAAAGTCATCGATGCACAGACCGGCAAAGACCTCGGCAACCTTAAGAAAGGTGATGTTGTTACCGGCGGTACACTGACACTCTGCGACGTCAAGGTCCTTGACGGACACATCATTGCCTGCAACCTTGCAGCTTCGAACCAGAAACTCCGTATCTACGAATGGGCCAATGATAACGCTCTGCCCACCCTCGCGTTCGAAACCAATGACTTCCAAGGCGCAAGCCGTGTGGGTGATTGCCTCGAACTTACCGGCAAATATCCTTCTGATTACTGGCTTGACTTTGCCAACGAAAATAACGGTCAGACCCGCATCGTTGAGTACCACATGAAGAATAATAGCTGTGTAGAAGCAAAGAATACTCCCGTATACCGCGAGGACAAGACTACCAACTTGTCGACTCAAGCCACCGTTCGTGCATACCCGCTGGGCGGCAACTGGTGGATTGATGGTAAGGACAGCTATCCTACTTATGTAATCCAAGAAAGTGGTAAGGCCTACCGTAAGACCTTCGTCGATACCGGCGAAAGCTGGGGCTCGTGCCACCACGAATTCTACTGGGGCGGCCAGAAATATTCGGCCAACCTCGTGTTCAACGGCAAGGAATATAAAGCCGGCACCGAAACTATGGATCCCGAAAAGAACTACAAGGGCGCTCGCATGCGTCTTGTTCAAGACCTCACCGGCGACTTCAAGCGTATGCAGCAGGTGGGTGACTTCCCCAGCAACGGTCTCGGCGATACCAGCCGTAACACCAACGCCACCGGTGATGTCATCATTCGCACCGATGGCACCAATTGGCTCGAAGCATGGGTACTCTCCACCACCCACGGTATGGCTTACTACAAACATGGCACGCCTCCCGCTACCGCAGGCCAGCCTATCCAAAGCACCGATCCCGTGCTCGCTGTAGACAAGACATCTCTGACCTTCAGCGCTAAGCAAGGCCAGTCGGCTATGCAAGAGCTCACCGTCAGCGGTGACAACCTCAAGGGCGCGATCAATTTGACGCTCAGCGGTGCCAACGCCGATATGTTCAGCCTCTCGAACCAGTCGCTCGGCACTCCCGGCAAGTTCAAAGTAATCTATAGCCCGAAGGCAGAAGGTAACCATACTGCAACTTTGACCATCTCGTCCCAAGGCGCTGCCAATGTAACGGTGGCACTGAAAGGCACCGGAAAAGCAGCCATCACCCTCAAGGAAGACATTTCAACCAATACGGAAAGAATGAAATCTATGTGGGTTTACTCGACCAATAAGAACAACACTCCGAGCTGGACAACGTTCGACGCAACCCAGTCGGCAAACCGTGATATCGCACTTATCGGCAGCAAACTCTATGTGCTCAATAGTAAGAACTGGGGAACACCTGCTGTGAATATCCTCAACGCTGAAGATGCATCGTACAAGGGCACACTCTCTGTAGCAGACCTGGCCAGCGCTACCGGTAAACTCGGTGGTCTCGCTGTAGCCGACGGCAAGCTAATCGCCTCCAATATCGTAACAGATGCTCAGAACCTCCGCGTATACATTTGGGATAACGATGCCGCTGCACCGCGCGTACTTGTACAGAAAGACAAAGCCGGTATCATCACCGGTGGTTCCGTAGCATTCAGCGGTACGCTCTCCAACGGTCGTGTATGGCTCACCAAGCAAGGCGCAAACGAGGTCGTGTACTTCGAAATCAAGGACGGTAGCTGTGACAACAATATGCACACTATCGCGCTGAAGAACGCCAAGGGTGAAGCTTACGCATACGGCGAAGACGGTCGTGGCGCCTCCAAGATCTATCCCAATGCCGACGGCAGCTTCTGGATGGTACAGAAAGACAACCAGATTGCCAAATTCGATGCTACCGGCAAGATTACCAACGAAATTCTGCCTGCAGAAGCTCTCGGTGGCTCGCGTTACGGTACAGCATTCACATTCTTCAATGTAGGCAACAAGAAGTATATCGCCGCTATCACCTACAAGACCGGTAATATCGGTAATGGCCAAGTTGCTATCATCGATGTTACGAACGGTGTAGCCAAGGCTACTGCTCCTATTATGAACCTGCCCGAAGAAGGCTTCGGCTCGGTTAACAATGCCCAGTTTGTTTCGACGGTTATCGCCAGCGCTGGCGGTGAACTCAATGGCAATATCAGCATCTATGCCAACGTACACAACCAGGGTATCGGTCGCTTCCTCTATGAAGGCGAAAGCAAAGATGCTATCTCCGACATCATCAGCGTCGAAGATGCCAACGCCGATGCAGAATACTACAACCTGCAAGGCGTACGCGTAGCAGCTGACAACCTTACCACCGGCGTATACATCCGCCGTCAGGGCAATAAGGCTGAAAAGGTTTACGTTAAGTAATCATCGAATTCGATAGCAGAGTCTTTCGAGAATCTGCCTAAGATAACCCTCAACCTACGGGGACGCGCCTTGGGCGCGCCCCCGTTTTTTTATTGCCTGAACAATTGGAGTATAGCGGCCGACCGGAACCGGAAGACGAGTATGCCGGAGAGTGGTATAGATTTGTGATAAGATCCGGGACGAAAAGGGGAGAAGTGGGACGATGAGTATAGGTCGGAAAAGGTCGGGGCGATAGGAGGTATAGGGCCATATGGGAACTTTAGATGCGGTATGCATACCCTTTGGAAGTTTTTTGGGCGGGGAACCGAACTTTTTTACACGTCTTTCAATAATTTTTTGTATCTTTGCAGCCTGATTGGTCGCGAACGACAATCAGATAGTTTATCAAACGTCGATAACATTATCACATAAACTATGAAGTTACTACAGGCAAAATTAGCCAAATACACGGCGCCGCAAGAGGCCAAGGCCGCCGGCGTCTACCCCTATTTCCGCGCAATATCCTCCGAGCAGGATCCCGAAGTCATTATTGATGGTAAGAAGGTCCTGATGTTCGGCAGCAACTGCTACAGCGGACTCGTCAACGACCCCCGAATCAAGGAAGCCGCAATCGAAGCAATACGCAAATACGGAACCGGATGCGCCGGTTCGCCGTTCCTCAATGGTACGCTTGACCTGCACAAGAAATTGGAGCAGCGTATTGCCGAGTATATCGGCAAGGAAGATGTAATGATTTACTCCACAGGCTTCGGTGTCAACCTCGGCGTAGTGTCGTGCCTCACCGGCCGTGAAGACTATATCTTGTGGGACGAGCAGGATCATGCCTCCATCATCGAAGGCCGTCGCCTGTCGTTTTCGCAACAGCTCAAGTACAAGCACAACGACATGGCCTCTTTGGAGAAGCAACTGCAACGCTGCGAACCCGATAAGGTGAAACTTATCGTCACCGACGGCGTATTTTCGATGGAAGGCGATGTGGCCAATATTCCCGAAATCGTACGTTTGGCCAAGAAATACGATGCCAGCGTTATGGTAGACGAGGCGCACAGTATAGGCGTATTTGGCGAAGGTGGTCGCGGTACGGTCAACCATTTCGGCCTTACCAAGGATGTAGACCTGATTATGGGTACATTCTCCAAGAGCTTTGCCAGCCTCGGCGGATTTATCGCTACGGACAAAGAAGTGACCAACTTCCTGCGCCATCACAGCCGTAGCTATATTTTCACCGCCAGCATTACTCCGGCCAGCACCGCTGCCGCGCTCAAGGCTATAGATATTATGATTGCCGAGCCCGAGCGTCAGAAACACCTCTGGGATCTCACCAACTATGCACTCGAAGGATTCCGCAGTATGGGCTTCGAAATCGGCAATACATCAACGCCGATTATCCCGCTGTTTATACGTGACGACTTCAAGACTTTTGCTGTCACGCACGACCTGCTTGAGGAAGGCGTATTTGTCAACCCCGTGGTTTCGCCCGCCGTTGCACCTCAGGATACGCTCATCCGCTTCTCACTGATGGCTACGCACACCAAGGAACAGGTCACTACCGGTCTCGAAAAGATACAGAAGGTCTTCCGGAAATACAATCTTGTACCGTAAGACTTAAATGTAAGACATAAATATAGCGTTTAGTGCCGGGACTATGTGTCCCGGCGCTTTTTTATGTATTGTCGTAAGCGGAAAAAGGTGCTCGGCGACTTGCGGACAAAAGCGAGTGCCGTGTCGGTATGATCGGCCATAGATGTGGCGCGGCGACAATGCCGGAGGCGACATTCGACTTTGTCTATTCGGCGAAGTTTTTGTACCTTTGTCTCACCGCTTGCGAAATACAAATTAACGACAAAAGATATGACAACACAGATTATTAACGGCCGCGTGCTCACCCCTATGGGATGGGTCGAAGGCGGCAGTGTTCTCATCGAGGACACCCGTATCAAGTCAATACTCAATCACAGCCGCCGCGTCGAAGGCGTGGACAAGGTCATCGATGCACAAGGCAATTACGTACTGCCCGGCGGCATTGATATACACGTGCATGGCGGCGGAGGTCGTGACTTTATGGAATGCACCGAAGATGCTTTTGTGACAGCTGTAGAAGCTCATCGCCGTCATGGTACGACGTCTATATTTCCGACGTTGTCCTCGTCAACGGTGCCGATGATACGCGAGGCTGCCGCCACGTGTCAGAAACTTATGGCCGACCCCATGAGCGGCGTGCTCGGCCTGCACCTCGAAGGCCCGTACTTCAATCCCAAGATGGCCGGCGGACAGTTGCCCGAGAATATCAAAGTCCCGACTCCTGAGGAGTATAAACCCATCATCGAGGACTTTACATCGATACGTCGCTGGGATGCCGCTCCCGAGTTGCCCGGTGCCGAAGAATTTGCCACCTATCTGTGCAGCAAGGGCATCCTTGCCTCGCTGGGACATACCGCTGCCACGTACACGGACGTTGAGAAGGGCTACCGCGCCGGATTCACGCACGCCACACACTTCTATAACGCCATGACCGGCAACCATAAAGAAGGCCCGTACAAGCACGAGGGCACAGTCGAATCGGTGTACCTTATGGACGGCATTACCGTTGAGATGATTGCTGACGGCATCCATGTTCCGCCTGTGATGTTGCGTCTGATATGGAAGCAGAAAGGCGTAGAGCGCACCGCCCTGATTACGGATGCCTTGGCATGTGCCGCTTCGGACAGCAAGACCGCCTTTGACCCGCGCGTGGTCATCGAAAACGGTGTGTGCATGCTGGCTGACCGCAGCGCTATTGCCGGTAGTATTGCCACGATGGACCGCCTTGTACGCACCGCCGTACAGAAAGCCGGCATACCGCTGGAAGACGTGTCGCGCATGGCCTCCGAGACACCGGCACGCATTATGGGCGTATACGACCGCAAGGGCTCGCTTGCCCCGGGCAAGGATGCCGATATCATGATGTTTGATGGCGACCTCAATCTTACCGGTGTTATCCAAATGGGGCGTGTAGTTGAGTAAGTACTGACACCACTTTACGGTACAAAAGCAAGCCGCTGCGGAAATTCCGTGGCGGCTTGCTTTTTTTTGTGAGTGAGGCGCTGTTGTGGCGGCAGCGGATACTCGCTATATTTTAGAAGTGCTGTCTGTGCCTTAGAAGAAATATGCCACGCGGAGCGTCCAGCCTTTTGTCGTGGCGCTGAAATCCTCGAGCAATTTGGTCTTCAGGGCATACGTCATACCCCAAGTGTATCCGCCGATGACTTGCCAGCGACGGAAAATTTCGGCGCCCACGCCCACGGCCAGCGAGAGGTCGCCGCCCGAGTACTTGAAGATGTCGCCTCCGGCGTGTGCCGCCTGGATGTTAAATTCGGGCCCGAAGTATACCAGCGGCGCGAGTTTTTCCTCGAAACCGTTGAGACGCGTGTACTTGAAGCGCAAGTGCACGGGAATATGGATGTTGTGCATCATCGCGGTTTCCTTGCCCAGGCCGAGCGATGACCATATTTTCTTTTCGCCAAGATTGACTTTGGCGTTCTGCTGTTCGTACATCAGGCCGAAGTCAAGGCCGAAACCGATGCCGGGGAACATCATTTCGCCCACAATGCCGGCGCCGTAACCTACGCCCTTGGTGACGGAAACAATGTCCTGCTTGAAATTGAGATTTGTGTAATTGGCTCCGGCGACGGCGCTCCAACGGAATTGTGCGTGAGCGGTCGCTGCAACGGCGACCAGCGCTATGATGATGAGGAATTTCTTCATGACGATATTGTGTATATGTGTATTATGCTTTAAGTGCTGCGGTCAGGGCATCGATGTCGGCGGCGCTGACTGTCAATTGCTCGCCGGTGCGCATATTGCGCAGGGTGACGATGCCGGCAGCCAGTTCGTTGCTGCCGATGAGTGCCACGTAGGGCACGGCGGCCGCATCGGCCCATGCCATTTGTTTCTTCATCTTAGCGGCGTCGGGATATACCTCCACGGCAATGCCACGATGACGTAGGGCGGCAGCCAGGCGCAGAGCGGCGGCCACCTCATCGGTGCCGAGGTTGGCAAACATCACTTGTGCGCCGCTATCGGTACCTTCGGGGAACAGGTTGAGCGTAGTCATGACATCGTAGATGCGGTCGGCGCCGAAGCTGATGCCTACGCCGCTGAGACCCGGAGCGCCGAAGACGCCCGTGAGGTTGTCGTAGCGTCCGCCGCCGGTGATGCTGCCTATGGGCGTGTCCAGCGCCTTGACTTCGATGATGGTACCGGTGTAATAGTTGAGGCCGCGAGCCAGCGAGACATCCAAGTCGAGTGTGGCTCGTAGTCCGAGGCTGCGCGTCCCGTCAATGACCATGCGCAGCTCCTCGACGCCTTTGGCGCCGGTTTCGCTGCCGGCCAGCAGCTCTTGCAGGCGTGCCAGGCGCTCGTCCGTGGTGCCGGAGATGTCCAATATGGGCTGGAGAGCATCAACGGCTTCGGGCGACAGACCGCGCTCGATGAGCTCGGCATTGACATTGTCGCGCCCTATCTTATCCAACTTGTCTATGGCCACGGTGATGTCCACGATGCGCTCGGGTGCGCCGATGAGTTCGGCTATGCCGGCCAGTACCTTACGATTGTTAAGCTTGATGGCTACGCGGATGCCCAGGCGTGCGAATACCTCGTCGATAAGCTGAAGCAGCTCAACTTCGCACAACAGCGAATCGGTGCCCACCACATCGGCATCGCACTGATAGAACTCGCGATAGCGGCCCTTCTGTGGACGGTCGGCACGCCATACAGGCTGTATCTGGCAGCGCTTGAAAGGCATAGACAGCTCGGCGCGGTGCATCACCACGAAGCGTGCAAAAGGCACCGTCAAGTCGTAGCGCAGGCCCTTCTCGGCCACAGCCGAGGTGAGGTGACCGATGCTCTCGGCGGCGAGGTCCTTGCCCTCGAGGCCGCGTGTCCATTCGCCCGAATTGAGAATCTTGAAGAGCAATTTGTCGCCCTCCTCGCCATACTTGCCCATAAGGGTGGAGAGATTCTCCATAGCCGGCGTCTCGATAGGACGGAAGCCATAAAGAGCAAATACCGAGCGTATTGTGTCGAAAATATAATTGCGTCGGGCCATCTCCGCAGTATTGAAATCGCGAGTGCCCTTAGGTATGGAAGTCTTTTGTGCCATTGTGTGTCTGCAGCCTCGGTTTCCCTTAGCCTTTTGTATATACTATAAAGTAGCCTTTGTCTGTCTGTAAAGTAGCCTTTGTCTATAAAATTGCTGCATCGCGGCTCCCGAAAGAGCCTATTGCGCCACAAAGTTACGCATTTTTGCAGACAACGGCAATATGCCCGCGCGTGGAGATGGGCGGGATTTGCGGCATTGGAGAAAAATGCGTAATTTTGGGGGCATAACGCAAAGGAATAATATAACGAGGGCGGAGGCCGTAGGGCAGTCGCCATAAAATACTGATAATAGCTATGATAAAGACAATCCTCACGGGAGCGGCGCTGCTGGCAATGATGCCGCTGTATGCCGCCACAGACGCGGACAGTGTGGCCACAGACAGCGTTAAGGGCTTCAAATTCACGGACGTGTACACGGTCAAGACCACGAGCGTCAAGGACCAAAACAAATCGGGAACATGCTGGTGCTTTGCCGGCACATCGTTCTTCGAGGACGAGATTATGCGTCAGGGCGGCGACTCGCTGGACCTGAGCGAGATGTTTACCGTATGGCACACGTATGATGAAAAGTGTGAGCGCTTTGTGCGCAATTACGGCGATGTGAACTTTGCACCCGGCGGGTCACTTTTGGACGTACCCTACGTCTGGAAAAAGTACGGTGCCGTACCCGAGGAAGTGTATTCGGGTCTGCAATACGGCGAGGACAAGCACGTCCACGGCGAATTGGACGGGATGTTGGCCGAGATGCTCAAAGTCGTGGTCAAGAAACCCAATAAGAAGATTTCGAAGGCATGGCGCACGGCCGTGCGCGGCGTGCTGGATGCCTACTTAGGCAAGCTGCCCGAGACTTTCACCTATCGCGGCAAGAAATATACGCCTCGCAGTTTTGCGGATGCACTGCCCATTCGCGTCGATGACTATGTAGCCATATCATCGTTCACACATCATCCGTTCTATGAGGAATTTGCGCTCGAGGTGCCTGACAACTGGCTTGCCGGCCGCTACTTCAATGTGCCTATGGACGAGATGAAGGCCGTGGTGGACAACGCCATCTCCAAGGGCTATCCCGTGGCCTGGGCTGCCGATGTCAGCGAGGGAGGTTTCAAGTGGACCAAGGGCGTGGCCCTGATGCCCAAAGGCAAGACCGAGGGCGATATGGACGGCACCGAGCTGTCGCGCTGGGTCACTCTGAGCGACAAAGAACGCCAAAACGACAAGTACAACTTCGAAGGCCCGGTGGAAGAAATCACCGTGACGCAGGAACTGCGCCAGGATATGTTTGACAGCCAGGAGACTACCGATGACCATGGTATGGAAATTGTGGGCATAGCCACCGACCAAAACGGCAACCGCTATTACAAAGTCAAGAATTCGTGGGACACCAATCAAGTGTACGGCGGATACATCTACGTGAGCGAGCCTTTCTTCCTGGCCAAGACCATAGGCATCTACGTACATCGCGATGCGGTGCCTGCCGCTACGGCTAAGAAGATGAAATAAAACGGCCGACGCCTCGGCGTCAGCCAATACATATCACCACCCAAAAAGGCTATGGCGGCTGAGACGGCGGACAGACGCCGCCGGCCGCCGTAGCCGCAAATATAGCAAGAGATACCGAAATGAAGCGTATAGGCATACTCTCGGATACGCACAGCACGTGGGACGACCGTTACGTTGTCCACTTCAAAGACTGTGATGAGATTTGGCACGCCGGGGATATAGGCGATATCGACCTGCTGTACCGACTGCAAGGTATAGGCCCGACGATACGCGCCGTGCGTGGCAATATCGACCATGGCGATGTGGCGCGTGTGTGCCCCGAGTTGCTACAATTCGAAGTCGAGAGAGTGCACGTGGTACTCACACATATAGGCGGTTATCCGGGGCATTATACCTCCGGAATGTACGCTCTGCTGCGACGTACGCGGCCCCAACTGATGGTGGACGGCCATAGCCATATCCTACGAGTGATGTACGACAAGAGCCTCGGCGTGCTGCATATCAATCCCGGTGCCGCCGGTACACATGGCTGGCAGCAGGTGCGCACGCTGGTGCGCCTCACCATCGACGGCTCCGAGATGCGCGACTTGCAAGTCATCGAATTGGGCAAAAAAATTATCTGAGGAATACCGAGACTCCATAACGAATAGGACACGAACTTCATAACAAACAAGGACCAATGAAACTGTACGGCATATCGGCCATGATTGTTTTGGCCGCCATACTTATACCCTCGTGCAAAACCACCGAGAAGAATTACCGCACCGCCTACGAACGCACGCAGGCCGCGCGTGATACCACGCATCTCGAGTTTGATCAAACTATCTACGGGCGCTATCGTCGCGACATGCGTGTTTCCGAGTCGGTGGTCGGCGGCGATACCGTGGCTACGCGTATCCAGCGCGTATATATCACGCCCGGCGACAGTGTACCCAATAAATTGAAAAATTACAACCTCGTTATAGGGCAGTTCAAGCAATTGTTCAATGCCAATTCCATGCGCCAACGCCTGCGCGACAAAGGCTACGCCAACGCCTTCTTGGTGCAGACCGCCGAGCCGTATTACTATGTCGTGGCGCAGGATTATGATGACCAATCTCAAGCTGCGGCCGCCCTCAAGCAAATGCGTGCCAATCCGCCTTTCCGTCTTCGCGACCCGCTGCCCTTCCTCCTCCGTCCCGCTCGCTGAAGAAATAAGATGAGAATTGTCTTATTCCGGATTTAAGGGATTGCGAAATGCTAAGAAGATACTGATAATATGCTTGCTGCACAGGTGATATTATTTTTGGGAATCGTCGCGGCCGTTGCGTATCGGTTTTATATCAATGCCCGTAACAACGAACTTATCGAGCAGGTTACATCATCGGACAGAGGTGAGCGCTCGGAACGCAGGCTGGTGCTGAGGCTTCTGAAAATGGGCATCAATCCGCGAGCAATATTTCACGACATATACCTCCAAAAGACTAACGGCGAGTACACACAGATTGACTTGGCCGTGGCAACGAGTGCCGGTCTTATCGTCTTCGAGGTCAAGGATTATGGCGGCTGGATTTTCGGCAACGAGGGCCAACGATACTGGACCAAGGTCCTGGCATACGGCCGATTCAAGAGCCGCTTTTATAATCCCATAATGCAGAACAACGGGCATATCAGGGCATTACGCAGCCGCTTGCCGCAAAATCCGGATATACCTATATATTCGATAATCGTATTTTACGGAAATTGCATATTTAGGAACGTGACGTACTATTCGTCAGATACTTATATCCTTCATCCGCGCGAAGTTGACGATGTCGTGTCCGAACTTATGAGTCGGCCGAATGCCGACTTCGGTAACAAACACGAGATTATGGATGTGCTTACTCAAGCCGTCGGGAACGGCAGTGATCCGGAAATTGTTGCATCGCAGCACCGGACGGCTTGTCGTTCGGCTCAAAACGGCGGCGGGTGGCCGTTTTAGTGATAGATGCTCGGCTTAACTTGCTGACACGAAAGACAGTCGGCGGTGCAAAACTATCGGAGCGTCATAGCGGCGGTCAACAACGAGAATCAGTACCGGATGGGTGCTAAACGACTGAGGTGTACCATATTGTGTCTTGAAGGTGAATTCAATCGTTGTGCCGGATGCGACTTTGGCTCTCGCATTGGTTGAGGCTATGGATGCCGGGACAAATTCGAGGCTTATGGGAACGATAGACGTGATGCGATTTGTCACCGGGGCATCAACGGCGATTACAAATTGGCGGTCGAAGTCTATGGGTGTCGGTTTTCCGTTCGCGCCCATGACGGTGGCCATACCGAAGAGCGAATCAAACTGCTCGCGCGTGATGATGCGATTGGAAGTAAGGCTGTCTACGTCGTTGCGTACAAAGTATCCTTGTGCGATGGTGTAGGGGACTGCATAGGGTTGCTGAGTTGCGGTAGTTGTTTCGGCTGTCGTCAACGCGGTCGGTGTTGTCGATTTGCATCCGGCCAATAGAGTCGCTATTGCGAGACTGAAAAATAGTATGGTGGTTTTCATAACGATGTTTTATAAAAAAGAGTAGTTTATCTGTTGCCGAAGCTGATTCGAAGTCCGATGTTGAGATTGAGGTTCAATGGGTTTTCGCTGTAAGCGGTTTCGATGTCCGAGCCGTTGTCAAAATAGTAGCTCAGACCCGGTTCGACATATATGCCTACCAGTGATGAGATGTTGTATTGCGCTCCGGCAGTGGCATTTACTGACCATTGTAAAGGATGCACTCGGATACTTTCGTGTCCGTCGTCACGCGTTTGGCCGTTGATGACATAGGCTTTTTTCAGTGTGCCCGATACGCATTTCTCGGCCTCGAATCCGGCGCCGACATATACATCGAAATTCTTCCACGACACGGCGCGAAGGCGTACGCCTACGGGAATGCCTATATAATGGAGGCTTTGATCTCCGGCAAAATAATAAGAGTCGCTGCCCTCGTGGATGTCGGCCGAGAGGTACGAGTATGCAATGCCGGCCTCTATGGATATGCGGTTGTTGATGCGGTATGCTACGGATGCCCCTGCGTGTACCGGCAAGCGATGGCGCACGCGTCGGTCGGAGACGCGCCCCTGATTGGATACGAGCATTCCCGTATAGGGGTTGTCCTTCCATTCGGCGTTGTTAGGGGCTATACCCATCAGGCCGAAGGATGTATATCGTTGCATCGAAGTGCCGCCGGTGCCGGCAGTGGTGTATATTGATGCGCCGAAGCGCCCTGACTTTTGTGCCTGTAGTCGCTCGTCGTCGGTGCCGCTCATCGCCTTACGTGGAACGTACTCGGATTGGATATCCGGTAGCGTGTGCGCGATTATTTCGACATCAGACTCTTTGGGGTTGACTGGTGACGTTGGAGCGCTCTCGCTATTGTCTTTGTCGTCGCCTTCGGCCGAAGGCATCGATGTATCGGCTTCGCTTTTTGCTTCGGCTCGGGCAAGTGTGGCGTAAGGTGTGCGGCCGAGATCGGAAGCGCAGACTTCGGCTTCGGTGTCATCGTCTTCGGTATCGCTGTTGATGTTAGAGGTTTCGGACTTGGCGTTTGCGAATGTGCCGTTTCGAGCTATGGCTGTGTGCCCGTAGGTGCCGCCCGACACGGCCGATGTATTGTCTTGTAGCAGGAAATGCGAGCCGATAAAGACGACCACCACAGCCACGGCGGCCGCAGCATAGCGTCCTGCACGTAGCCATAGCTTCTGTCTGTGTCGGCGTCCGACAGCCGTGTTGATGGCGTCCCACAAATCTTGTGGTACATCAGCTTCGTAATCGGACATTTTGTCGCGTATGTCTTTGAGCCGGTCTTCTTTCATGAGACGGAATTTTGTGCGGTTCGATATTTGTTGATTTTGGATGCAAGTAAGGCCTTGGCGCGGTGCAATTGTGAGGCGGAAGTGCTTTCGGTTATGCCGAGAAGAGTTGCTATCTCCTTATGCGACCGCTGTTCGAGAACATAGAGGTTGAATACGGCTCTGTAGCCGTCCGGCAGTTCGCGTATAAGAGCGTGTATCACTTCGGCCGGCACTTGGTCTGTGTCCGGGTCTTCGTCTGCGAGGTCTTCCTGTTGGGGCGACAATGGTACAAATACGGCTTTGCAGTCGCGCAGATGTTTGAGCGCCTGATTGACAACGATGCGTGTCAGCCATGCTTTGAAAGATCCACTGCCGCGGTATTCAAACGACTCGGCGGCATCGTAGATGCGAATAAATGCCTCTTGGAGGACATCCTTGACATCGTCGTCATCGGCAATGTAACGGGCGCACACGGCGGTGAGGTATCGCGCGTATGCATCGTAGACCGCACGTAAAGCCGTGCAGTCGCCTTGACGCAGGCGCAGAGCCATCTCAAGTTCGTGGTCGGATGTCGTGCCGATACCGGGCATATCGTAAGTGTGGCCTAAGTTGGGACTCGTTTTTTGACGGTGAGAGCGAGCCGCGTATTCTCGCGACCCGCCCCAACCGTCCGTTTTTCGGTCGAGCTAAGGAATATTACTCTACATATAAACTATAAGCCATGCCTTGAGGCGTGGAAGATACTACTCGTTTTTTGAGCTCGAAGGTGGCGGACTTGCTGCCGGAAAATGATTCCCATTTCAGCGTAAATTTCGCTGTGTCTTTGTCTCCGAAGTCTATGCTGTTGAGGTTGAAGGCTATAAGTGCATCCCCCGGCACGCCGTCGATGTCTTCGTGTGCATTGTGTCTCAGTTCGAGTACGTAAGGATCCTCGGCATCGGTGCCGGTTACGAGGTTGATGGAGTGCTTGATGCCTCGGTCGCCCCAAAGGGTGCGGAAACGCAGTGTCAGGTATCCGTCTTCGGCTACGGTCACCCAATCGTTTACAATCTCGATGGGGTCTTTGCCATATTTCTCGTCATCGGCAGTTACGCTACCCAGACTCTTTTCGGGCATCTTGGTGCGGATGCTGTCAATCCATACCACTTGGACGCGTTGTTCGGTGGCTCGGCTGCCGTCCTCCACGTAATTGACCAGCGCTCGCACTTCCTTGTCGCCGTATGGAGACTTGCTCATATTGGTGGGAATCAGCACGGTGGCGTCATCAAGATTCATCACAAAACCGCCGTCTTCTTGCGGCACCACGGTCACCAAAGCCGTGGGACGATCGCGGATGTCATCGTCATCATCGTTAAGACATGATTGAAGTCCGAAGGACAATACCAGCGCAATCGCGTATACCGAATATTTCAACTTGTTCATATTTTACTTTTATATCGTTCGTTATATGGTTTTCTACATTGTAAATCCCGTATCGGGCGCAATCTTGCATCTCGACAACGAAAAAATCGTAAATTTGCAGCGCCAACCAATACGCAAAGTTATGAAAAAGTATCGGATCTTTTCTTGTGCTCGAAGGTATGCCGTTGTGATAATGTTATTTATGTTCGTAGTAGGTGAATGTCGTGCTCAGGACGAAACGCGCCCCTACCATTGGCGCGGCTATATGCAGGCAGGACTTAATACCGACGGATGGGAGGCGCATTTCGGCATCGCGTGGATGTCCACCCCATATACCGGTGTGGCGGCCTCCATAGGCTTTGCCGGCGAAATTCAACCGTTAGATGCTTGGTGCTCCGATTATTACGACACGTATGATTCGGACGAATATTGCACTCGTCTTATTTTCAAACCTTCGGTGATACTGCGCACGCCCACCCTTTTTCGCATACGGAGCATAGGCGGCGATTTCTGCCTTTTCCTTATGCCCGGCTTGACTTTGGCGCCGCCTGCCGCCGGTAGCCGGAACTCGGCTTGGGCATATTGGCGCGCCGAAGGCGGACTGCTTATGAACTTTGACCGCTATGGTGTCTCGTTGACATATTCGTACTCGAATTTCATGCTCTTTGACGGCAACCCCAAGGATTTTTCGGATTATAATCCGAAATATAAGACGCATTCGGTGTGTCTCAACTTCAGTATCGCTTTTTGATGCTGAGGCTGTCCGATGATTACCGGCTGTCAAATACTTAAATATAGTCTGTAAATTCAGCAAAATGTGAGCACTTCGTTCGGTGATTTGTGGCTATGAGCAACAAATTTCGGCGGCGTTGTATTGCGATAAGTGTCGGCGGCGACCGTTACGAAAAATAGCGGGGAGGATGCCTGTCGGCGTCCTCCCCGTTGTATGCGGTCATCGTATTTTATGTCAAATTGCTCGGTGTGTATGTCATATTGCGACGAAGACGGCAGATACAAGTGCGATGCAACTCAGAGCTGTGCCTATCGTGGCGGACGAGGCGTTCGCAGCGTGGGATGCCGAATGTGCTGCGGTATGCGCAGCCGGATGTGCCGCAGTGGTTACGGCGGTTGTTGCTGTTGTGTCGGCCGGGATGGAATCGGTGGGAATTGAGTCGGTGGCGGTTGCAGTTTCCATGATTTCTCGGTTGTATTCGATGATATAAGAGGTGTGTACTGCGTCAAGATAATTGAACATCAGTATGGAGGCGACTATCAGGACAAACTCGATGATGCATAGCGTTATTATGGTGCCACGCGATGGACCTTTGACCTTAAAAATCGCTACACAAGCGCCCCAGACAACGAGCAGACAGGGGATGATGACGGCGAGTAGTACCGAGAGTATGGCCAGGCCGGCGATGTATTCGTTGCCTGCGCCGTGTATACCCCAACTGATATTGAAATGCGAGAATACCCATTCAGGCGAAGTAAATATGCCTAAAATTATTAGAAACAGAGCGCATACGGCGGCGATGGCACATCCGATGCCGATACTTCCGGCTATAAATCCGGCAAAGGCGGCGATGGCACGCCCGAGTATCGAGAAAAATGAGTTGTTCAGGCCTTCGGCGGCTCGATTGGCAGTGTCGCGTACGGTTTGTCCGATGGTAGCCGCGGTGACGGGTTTGCCCATCATACGCAACTTTTGCTCGGCGGTCTGAGCCGGTGGAATGATTATCCAAGCTATGATGTACGCCAGTATGCACGGCCATACCGTGGTGAGCAGTGCAATGATGACGGCGCATAGACGTACTGTTGTCGTGTTCCAATCGTTGTATTTGGCCAGGCCTGAAAGTACACCGCCGAATACGCAGTCTTCGACGTCTCGGAATAGCTTGCGGTTTTCGCGTGTTCGCTCCGGTGTGGTGTAAGGCGGCGGCGTTGTTGCCGACGTCGTACCATCTGCCTTGTCTTCGGCTTTGGCTGTGTCTTCGGCCTCAGATGTCTCGGCGCTTAATTGCTCGGGATGGCCTATAATATCTATAACGGCGTTGATGTCGCGGATGCTGACTACCGCTGAGGGACACATTTCGCTCAGGTGTTCGGCCACGCGGGCTTCGATGTCGCTGACTATTTCGTCCGAGTCGTTGCCGTTGCCGAATGCCGTGCCCAGTTGCTGGAGGTAGGATTGCAACAGCTCGTATGCGTCCTCGTCGATGCTGAAGATGCGACCGTCTATGTTTACTGAGAAAGATTTTTTCATTTTGTTTTGTTTTTAAGTATTTCGATAGATGTTGCTATTTCCGACCATGCGGTGGTGAGAGCTGTCAGTACTTCGCGCCCCCGGTCGGTGAGGGTGTAGTACTTGCGAGGTGGCCCCGATGGCGATTCTTCCCACCGGTAAGTGAGAATGTCATCGTTTTTCAGCCGGGTCAACAGTGGGTATAGTGTGCCTTCGACCACTATGAGGTGGGCATTTTTGAGCCCCTGTATTATCTCTCCGGCGTATGCATCACCACCTTGCAGCAACAGTAGAATGCTGTATTCCAGCATTCCTTTGCGCATCTGCGCCTTCATATTGTCTGTGCTTGTTGCCATAAGCGTGTAATGTTTGTTCTGATTTGACGATGCAAAGTTAGATATTAATATAATACCTTGCAATACATAGTACCTAAAAACAACATAAATTAACACATCGGCAGTGACGCTCAAAGAGGGCGCCACTGCCGATATATCTCAATAGATTAGAGTGCTACTGTTTGTTTGCGGTCAGGTATGCATGCATCTGCGCTGCTGCACGTCGTCCGTCGCCCATGGCGAGGATGACTGTTGCGCCGCCGCGTACGATGTCGCCGCCGGCAAAGATTGTGGGTATCGACGACTGAAGTCCGTCGTTGCCGTCCTCGCCGCTGTTGGCGCCCACGGCTATGGTTCCGCGGCGTGTTGTGTTCAGCGCGGGAATGCTGTGTGGAATCAGCGGGTTGGGCGATACTCCGACGCTAACGATGACTTCGTCCACGGGCATTTCGACGAGTGGTTTGTCCATATCCGGCTCGGGGCTGCGACGTCCGCCGGCATCGGGTTGGCCCAGGCGCATGGGCTGAAGTATCATTGTGGTGACTTGGCCGTGCTCATCGCCGCGATATTCCACGGGGTTGTGCAGGGTCATGAACTCGACACCTTCCTGTTGGGCGTGGTGTATTTCCTCGGCGCGTGCAGGCATTTCTTCGAGGCCGCGGCGGTAAACAATGACGGCGCGTTTGGCGCCCATACGCAGGGCGGTGCGCACCGAGTCCATGGCCGTATTGCCGCCGCCGATGACGGCTACGGTGTGTCCGCGGCGTACGGGAGTGGCGTAGCCCGGGCGCCCGGCGCCCATGAGGTTGATGCGCGTGAGATACTCGTTGGAGGACATAATGCCTATGAGGTTTTCGCCCGGTATGCCCATGAAGCGGGGCAGGCCGGCGCCGCTGGCTACAAAGAGTCCGACAAAGCCTTGTGCTTTGAGGTCGTCGTAGCTCAGGGTCTTGCCGATGACGGTATCGGTGTGAAATTCGACGCCGGCGGCACGTAGATTGGCTATTTCGTAGTCTACAATTTCGTTGGGCAGGCGGAATTCGGGAATGCCGTACTTGAGCACGCCGCCGATTTCGTGTAGTGCTTCGAAGACGGTGACGCGGTATCCCAAGGCTGCCATAGCTCCGGCAAAGGACAGTCCCGAGGGGCCCGAACCGGCTACGGCTATGCGCGGCGCATCGGCAGCCGGGGGCGTGGCGGTGTGTTCGCCTTTGTCCTCGCGGCGTGCGGCATCGGATGCAAATCGTTCGAGCCAGCCTATTGCTATGGGCTCTTTCTTCATCTTGTGGTAGATGCACCGCGATTCGCATTGGCGCTCTTGCGGGCATACACGGCCGCAGACGGCGGGCAGTGCCGAGGTGTCGCGCAGTACGCGAGCGGCATCGCCGAAGTGTTCGCGCTGGATGTTTTTGATAAAGGATGGTATATTGATATTGACCGGGCACCCGGTGACGCAAGTGGGGTTGGGGCAGTCGAGGCATCGCGAAGCTTCCACGAGTGCTTGTTCGGCGGTGAGGCCTTGGGCCACCTCCTCGCTGTTGGTAATGCGATAGGCCGGGTCAAGCTCGGTCATACGCACACGTGGAATGGCGGTGCGTTGTGGCGTGGCTATGGCTTTGCGCAGCTCGGCACGCCAGGTAGCATCGCGGTCGGTCAGCTGATGTATGCTTTCTTGGTTGTCTGACATAGCAGTATATGTTTCGGATATTTCAGTAAGACATTCGGGGTGGGGATCAATTATCAATCGTAGGCGTGCAGACGCATTAGCATCTCGTCAAAGTCCACTTGATGAGCATCGAATTCGGGACCGTCGACACATACAAAGCGCGTCTTGCCGCCCACGGTGACGCGACAGGCGCCGCACATGCCCGTACCGTCCACCATAATTGTGTTGAGCGAGCATATAGTGGGTACATTATACTGAGCCGTGAGCTTCGATACAAATTTCATCATTATGGCCGGGCCGATGGTGACCACTTGGTCCACGTGTTCGCGGTCAAGCACCGATTGCACTCCGGCAGTGACCAAGCCCTTGATGCCATAGCTCCCGTCATCGGTCATGATGATGGTCTCGTCCGAGTACTGCGCCACCTGATCTTCGAGAATGATAAGGTCGCGTGTACGGGCTGCCAATACAGAGATGACGCGGTTGCCGGCTTCCTTCATGGCTTTGATGATGGGCAGCAGTGGAGCCACGCCCACACCGCCGCCGCAGCATACCACGGTGCCGAAATTCTCGATATGTGTCGCCTTGCCCAGCGGCCCCACCACATCGGTGAGGCTGTCGCCGACTTCGAGGCCGCAGATGGTGTGAGTGCTGAAGCCGACATCTTGCACCACCAGTGTGATGGTGCCGGCCGGGATGTCCGCATCGGCTATGGTCAGGGGTATACGTTCGCCTTTGTCGCCGCAGCGTACGATGACGAAATGCCCCGGACGGCGTGCTCGCGCTATCTCCGGAGACTCTACCACCAACTTCACGACTTTGGGGCTGAAATATTCTTTGCTTACAATTTTGTACATAGTCTTGAGTGTATATTTGTGCTGCCGAAGCGTGTGCCCCGGCTATCGGGTGCAAAATTATCAAAAAAACACAGACGACACGAGTAAAGACCAAGAAAAAATGATTATTTTTGTCGCGTTATACAACACCTTTCCTCATTATATATTAACACCTAAGACAGCAAATATGTCCGATAATACGACAAAACATGCAGCCGAGCCGCTGCAAATCAACGAGATATTCAATGCTGCGCGCGTACTCAACGGCGTGGCTCGCCATACGGCGCTGGTACATGCGCCCAACTTCAAGCCAGGCGTCGAGCTGTGGCTCAAACCCGAGTGTCTGCAGCTGACCGGATCATTCAAACTTCGCGGTGCTTATTACAAGATCTCGCAACTCAGCGACGAGGAAAAAGCGCGCGGTGTCATCGCCTGCTCGGCAGGCAACCATGCGCAGGGGGTCGCTCTGGGCGCAACGCACAACGGCATCAAATCGCTGATATGTCTGCCGGCCGGTGCACCCATCTCCAAGGTCGAAGCCACCAAGGGCTATGGCGCCGAAGTGTGCCTTGTGCCGGGCGTCTACGATGACGCCTACGCCAAAGCGCTCGAACTCAAGGAGCAGTATGGCTACACCTTTGTACATCCCTTCGATGACCCATTGGTGATTGCCGGACAAGGTACTATCGGTCTCGAGATACTCGAAGACCTGCCGGAAGTAGAAGCCGTGGTGGTGCCCATAGGCGGCGGAGGCCTGATCTCGGGCGTCGCTTTTGCCATCAAGACCCTGCGCCCGGGCATCAAAGTCTATGGCGTACAGGCCGAAGGCGCTCCCTCGATGTATCAGTCGCTGCACGAAGGACACTCGGTGCACCTGCCCAGCGTGGCCACCATCGCCGACGGCATCTGCGTCAAAGAGCCGGGTGTCAACACCTTTGCCTTCTGTCAGAAATACGTGGACGAAGTCGTCACCGTCAGCGACGACGAAGTGGCTGCGGCCATACTCGCCCTCATTGAGAAACAGAAACTGGTCAGCGAGGGCGCCGGCGCCGTCAGCGTAGCTGCCGTGATGTTTGACAAACTGCCGGTACAAGGTAAGAAAGTCTGCTGCCTCGTATCGGGCGGCAATATAGACGTCAATACACTCAATCGCGTTATCACCCGCGGTCTGGTCAAGAGCGGCCGCTTCTACACCGCCATCATCAACCTCGCCGACAAGCCCGGTCAGCTCTCGGGCGTCTGCGGCGTCATCGCCCAGCTCGGCGGCAACATCATCTCCGTCACGCACGAACGCCTCGACGCTTCGGTCGAAATCAACGGCTGCACGCTGCGCATAGATATGGAGACGCGCAACGCCGAACATATCGAGCAGGTACGCCAAGGCCTCCGCGATGCCGGATACAAGGTGCTCAACTGAATCGCCGACATCGACATCATCGACACCATCGAAATAAGATTGAATACATACACCAAACTCTAATAATTCTATTATGGACTGCAAAAAATTCTCCTCGGCACTTCCGGCGCTGCTAATCGCCGCCGGCATTGCCATCAGCGGCTTTGCGCTCAAAGCCGGTATCGACAACATCGCGTCTCGTGACCGCATAGTCAGCGTCCGCGGCTTGGCCGAACGAACGGTCAAGGCCGACAACGCATCTTGGAACGTAAGCTACACCATCACCGGCAACGACCTCCAGGTCCTGTACGCCCAACTCGAGGACAAAAACGCTACTGTCAAATCCTTCATCAAAGAATGTGGAATTGACGAAGCGGACATTACCATAGGCACCCCCTCGGTGTACGAACCCGAGGCCGAACGCTACGGCGAAACCAACCGAAACTACCGCTACGCCCTTACCGGCACGGTCAACGTCAACACCTCCAAGGTCGATGACGTCTACGCCATGGTCGACAAGCAAGGCGCACTGCTGGCACGCGGCATACCTGTCTCGAACACCTATGTCAACTACACCTTCAACGGCCTCAATAAAATCAAGCCCGAGATGATAGCCGAAGCCACCAAGAACGCTCGCGAAGCCGCCGCCCAATTCGCCAAAGACAGCGAATCCATTCTCGGCAAAATCAAAACTGCCAGCCAAGGTCAATTCTCCATCGAAGACCTCGACTCCGGCAAGCCCTACATGAAGAACGTCCGCGTGGTCTCCTCCGTCGTCTACTACCTCGAGGACTAACCACCGCCCCGATAGGGGATTATCGCTAAAGATGTCCCCTGCATAAGAATCGTAACCATTATCGGCGGGGAAGCGATTTAGGATTGCTTCTCCGCCATTGTATTGCCGTAAGCATTTCCGGTGTATTACCATAAGCGTTCTATATTTTATAAATATGGTACTAATTTGATTTTGGTTATAGATGAGTGTGGGGTGGGGTGGCGGTTATTCGCGGAAAATGAGTAATTTTGTAGGTGAAGCGGACGCGAAACGGCGGCGTTGGCCGTGGGCGAACCGTTTTTGAGTTATTAGATTATCGTTGAATACCCTAAAAACGACTTATAAGACTGAAAGATATGCGAATGAAGGCATCTTTGGGCGGCGGAATTGTGGCCGCAATGATGGCGGCGACGGCGCTGTCGTCTACGGTGTGCGCCGAGGCGCAGACTACCGAGTTGAAGTATGACTGGGGCGTGTGCGACACGCTGGCGATGTATGACGTCGGCCCCGGTATCACTTATTCTAAGCTGGTGTATCACGACAAGCCGCTGATAGTGTGGCTTGTGGAGGTGGACTTGACCAACCCTTACAATAAGGTGGAACAATCGCCGAGCCGCATGGCTGTCCCGGACGTCAAGCGCTGGACCGTTCCGACGTTCCAGACGGAGTTGTCCAAGCCGGGACATAATGTGTGCGTGGCTTGGAACCACGATTTCTTTTCGTACGACGATGGCATCACCATCGGCCTGAATATCCATGAGGGTCAGCCTAATTACACGAAGTACAGCCGCTCAACGCTGGCCTTCGATGACAAGAAGCATGCCGAGGTGTTTCGCGCCGGCATCAATCCTTATGTCGTGATTGGCGATGAGAAGGCGTATATCGACTTCTATAATCGTGCGGCTGTGTCCTACTGGGGCAGTTGTGTGCTGTACAATATGTTTAATGCCTCGACGTTGACCGAGGCAGGACACTACATAGCCTTGCAACCCATTGACAGTTGGGCGGTGAATAAGCCCGAGGGTACGCGATGCCGCGTGACGGCCATTTCGGACGAGCCGATACAGACGAGTGCGGACACGTATGTCCTGTATCTGCGCAACGAGAAACTGCACGCCCTGGACAAAGCTGCCGTAGGCGATATTGCCACTGTGTACCAGACTTTTGACGCTCCAACGTGGGGCGTAATTCCGGAAAATATCATGGAGGGCTTCCACGGCTATGTAAGCATCGTGCATGACGGAGTGCTGCATAAGGGTGAGTATGACAATTTTGAGAACGGAAGCGGCTATCCCAACGGCCGCTCGTACGAGCTGTCGTCGCGCACCATGGCCGGCATCAATAAGGAAGGTAATCGCCTGTATATGGCTGTCAACGAGGCCGGTTCGGGTAAAAGTGAGGCCATAGACTGCATCGAGATGGCCGCGTTCCTCGTGGATCACGGCGCCAATGACGTGGTCAACTTTGACAGCGGCGGCAGCGCCGCCATATCGCTGGACGGCGAGATGCTCAATTACCCGATGCGCGGCGGGTCGATACGTCCCGTGGCCGATGCCATGCTGGCTGTATCTACGGCGCCCGCGGCTGACGATGCTGCGTCCATAGGCTTCACCAATCGTCGCCGCCGTATGCCGATGCTGGGCGCAACACCCTTAGGCGTAATGGCTTATAATGAGTACGGCGACATCGTGTCTAAGGATATCACCAAGGATTGCACCTTCGAGTGCATCCCCGCCGAGTTGGGTTATGTAGATGCTGACGGCGTGCTGCATGCGTCCGATAATGCCGTCTCGGGCAAGATTGTGGCCACTTACAACGCCGCAGGCAAGACCTTAACGGCCGAAATGCCGGTGTTCCTGGCTCAAATTGACGGCGTAAAGCCCGCCAACAGCTCCTTGCTTATAGACAAATATCGCCGTCAGTTGTTGGGCCTGCGCGGCGTCTGCGCCGGCATCAATATTGATGTAGATCCTTCGGCTTTCGAGTGGTCGGCATCACCCGAGGGTGTTGTCGAAATTGATGACAACGGATATGTCACGGGCAAGGCCAACGGTACGGCAACCATCACCGGAAGATATAACGACCTGGAAGTGAATGTAGAAGTAACTGTCGAAATTCCGGAAAGCGATATCGACATCACGCGTTTTGATGACGGAACGGTCTTCGGAATGAAGTATGCTTCGGCGCTTATCAAGAATTTCTCGGCTGTCACCACCGACCTTCCCGAGGGCTGGGATCGCGGCGCTTCGCTCACCTTTGACCTCAAGAGCAACCGCAATCCCCTGGTGACTTTCAACCCCGGCGCTTCGATACGGCTGTACTCGCTGCCTAACAGCCTGACGCTGACGATGAATGACCGCGACAATGTCGTAAGCGAAATCAAGATGGACTTTGTAGACGCTGAGGGTACACGCTTCAGCCTCACTAACGCCACCATCCCCGAGCAGCAGGAGTATGTCTTCAAATTTGCCGAAAGCGATGGCACCGAGATGCTGACACCCCGCTATCCGCTGACTTTCGAGAAGATGTATTTCACTATGGTCAAGAAAAGCGTCACCGGTGCACGTCTTGACTTGCGCTCGATTACCGCCAATTACCCCGGTATGGGTGCCGTAGACGACATCACGGTTGATGCTCGCCGGGACGGCGCTCTGATTGCCGGACAGCAGGGCGACAATATTGCGATAGAACTTGAGGGTGCGAATGTAGGCATGTCCAAGGTTCGTGTGTCCACCATCTCCGGTGCCATTGCGCTGTCGGCCGATGCCGATTTCTCGTCCGGTACGGCGGTCGTCTATGCACCCGCACTCGCCCCGGGCATCTATCTCGTCACGGTATATTCGGATGCTTTGGCGCGTCCGCTGACAGCCAAGCTCATTGTTCGCTAAAGACCAATCTGATATAACTGATGCCCGTGGGCGAACGATGTTACGTTTCCCTCGGGCATCGACATTTCCAAATATTTGCCGCCTATGCCAGCCAATAAAAACGCGATGACCCGATACAAGTTGCTTGACGACCTGTTGAGCAACCGCTATCACGATTACTCGATTGCCGATATGACCGAGTACGTCAACGAACGCCTTGCCGAGTATGGCGATGGGTACAGCGTCAGCCGTCGTACCATCGAAAAGGACATCAAGTACTTGGAGGAAGGACCTTTCGGTGCCGACATCGAGCGCTATACTGTCGATGCTGTCAGCCGCGATGGTCGGACGACGGTCAAGAAACGATGCCTACGATATAGCGAAGAGGGATTTTCGATATTCAAGCAGGAGATGAGCGCTGATGAGAAGTTGATTCTTCGTGATACTTTGCGTGTCATAGGACAGTTTGACGGACTCCCCAATTTCGACAAACTGGAAGGACTGCGCCGGCGACTTAATGCCACCGGTGATGACCGCGAAATTATATCCTTTACGCGCAATCCGTTGGATGCCTCAAATATACTCGGTGTACTGTTCACGGCTATATCACAGCAAGTTGTCGTCGAATTCAAACACTACCAATTTGACCATCCGGATGACAAGCGGACATTTCGCGTCAACCCAATTTTGCTCAAGGAATACAATTGCCGATGGTTTCTTGTGGGATCAATTGTCGGCAAAGGCAATCTGTATACTTTTGCCCTTGACCGAATCTTGGACTTGAAAATGCTTCCCGAGGTCAAATATCAGAAATACGATGGCGACCTGAGCGAGCGTTTCGACGACATCATCGGAATGACGGACTATAAGCGTAATCCGGTACTGGATATTGTTTTCTGGGCAAATAATATCGCCACTGAATATATCCGCAGCAAGCCTATGCACATCTCGCAGAAGATGCTATGCGGCGAAAGAGATGCCGAATTGCGCCGCCGCTATCCGGCACTCGTCGGCGGGCGGTTTTTCAGCATCAGATGCAAGAAAAACTACGAGCTTATACGCGAGCTTATGTCCTTCAAGTATGATCTTATTGTGCTTAGCCCCAAGGAAATACAAGACGAAATTATTCAGACGCTTGACAAGATGACAGAACGGTATAAAAATTTATAAGCTGTGCGAACATAGAGTTCGCACGCGCGCGGTAACTTTGCATCGTCATCGGGACGCTCCCGGTGGCGATGTCTTGTTTTTATAATACACGCGATTGATTACCGAAGTGAAACATATACGGATGGTGTGTAAATTTTACTCAGAAAATCCGTTTACATTCCGCAACCCGAGGGTATATAAAGGCATAAACACAATTCAACAGACTAAATAACGAAAAATAGCATAATATGAACGACAAAAAGACCAAGACAATTTTAGACCTCAGTGCAGGCGAAGCCCTTGACTTCCTGATGCAGAACGACCGGTATGTCACTACCGAGATGCCGGAGTACCTCAATTTTGACCCCGTACTGATATTTGCTCGCGAGCACATCGCCGATACACCCATCGACAAATGCGTGAATGATGTCAAGCCCGAGGATATGACTGACGCCAATTATGACATTATGCTCAATAAGGACGGCAAGTATGCCGTGCGCGTGCTGTCGCTGTCCAATCCGTTCCTGTACTATATGCTGGCACGCGAGATTTGCACCCCGGAGCATTGGGCTGCGATACTTGACGATTTCAAGGTCTTTGGCTCGGCGCCGCACATACACGCTGTCGGCATCCCGGTCATCCAGGCCGAGAATGAGAGTTTTCATAAGGCTACAACCATCCTTAACTGGTGGAGTCGTTTCGAACAAATGGCCGTCAAGATGTCGCTGGACTATCGCTATATGTTTGCCACGGATATTACCAACTGCTACGGCACTATCGAGCTGCGAACGGTCGAAAAGGCTCTTTGCCGCAAGGGTACGGCTTCCGAAGTCGATGTCCGGACGGACATTGTGCGCATCCTGACCATGCTGCGCCAAGGTCGTAACATCGGACTGCCGCAAGGCAGCACCCTGTACGACATCATCGCCGAGATTGTCCTGGGCTACTCGGACGTGCTGCTGCACGAGGCGCTCGAGCGTGAAGGCATTACCGATGGTTACGAAATCCTGCGCTATCGCGATGACTACAAGGTTTTTGCGAACGACAAGGATCTACTGGAACGCATCTCGTACACGCTGCAACACGTACTCGAAGGCCTCAATATGCGTCTCAATAGCGCCAAGACACGTATCTCAGACACGATAATCACCGACGCGATAAAGGCCGACAAGCTGGCGTATATCTACAACACCCCGATATACAACAACAAGAAGCGTTGTGACTTCGATGGCATACAGAAGCAGCTGCTTTTCATCCTGCAATTCGGTCGCCAATACCCCGACTGCGGCCAAATGCGAGTGTTGCTGTCGAAACTCTCCGCGTGGATTGAGGCGTATATCAACCCCGAGGTGAAAAAACAACAATCCAAGGTCAAGCCGGTAGTCGAAGCTAAGGCCGATGAGGGAAAATCGGCCGAAGACAAGAGAGATCAGAAACGTCAGCGTATCATCCGCGAGGACATTATGGCCATGTCGGCCATAGCCGCACAGATTGCCGCCGAAAACCTCAGCAGCGCACACTATGCGCTCAAGGTCATCAGCCAAATGCTTTCGACCATCAGCGACGAACAAGTTGCCAATGGCAAGCAAGCACCCAGGGACGAGATAGTCACCAAGGTGCTCCATCGCCTCGGCTCGATGCAAAACAGCGATTACCTTAAAATATGGCTGCAAAACCTCGCCATTAAAGCCGAGTACAAGGGCGAGAGCAGCTTCGCCGGCGAAGAAAGCAACGGGCTGTGCCACCTAGTCTGCGGCACCGATGCCGACCTATGGGACAACAGCTTCCTCGCGCCCGAATACCTCGACGGCTTCAATGCCACCGCCGTAGTCGATGCCGCCGTCCTGCACAACGACACTCCCGTGATGCACTTCAAGCACCGCTTCAGCTACGACGCCGGCGCCGTTGACGAAATAGATGAAGATAAAGATAACGACAAACCATATGTCGTAATGACTTTCTGACATAGTAGCATCTCCTCGGTGTCCTGCCCGGATTGACGCATAGGGCCTTCACTCTTTACGAACTGTAGTATTCTAAAGTGGATACATCTCCTCGGTGTCTTGCCCGGATTGACGCACAGGGCCTTTACTCAAACCACATCAATCACCACCCTCTCTCCGGCAAGACACCCGTACGGGCGCGATTTCCGCGCCCGTACGTTGTTTTCGCAGAGAACTATTGTGCTATCATAAAAAATGGTTACCTTTGTTTACGAAAAAATAGAGCGGATATAACTCCCCAAAACAATCAATCCTATGACATATACAAAATTAGAACGGATAGCAATAGCCCGAATTATATCAGATATTGTTAGGGCGGATAATATTATCGCAAGAGGAGAGCTTTCTATGCTCAATAGATTAAAGACGAAATATCATTTGACATCTGAAGATCAAAAGGATGCCCGAAAAAATAAAACTTTTGCTGCGGCTGTTTCGGATTTGACCAATATGTCAAATGAGCAAAAGGAAGAACTTTTTAAAGATATAAAAGGTCTCGCATTGGCAGATGGAGCATGTGTCCCTCGTGAGGCCGTCTTGTTACTCGCTTTTAGCTTTTGCTTAGGGATAACTAATATGTGCGACCTTGAAGTTAGCATTAATTCTAATCCAGTAGCATCTATATTATCTTGTCCTACAGAGGAGTCAGAACTAACAAATCGGTATGTGGTGTACGTGGAGGGATGTATGGACGAAGCTGCAAATCGTAGCATCCAGGATAACCTCGAACTTATTGTACTAAAGCTTAGGCAATGGGGCTTTGATTTTATATATATACCGGTACTCATAGATGAGTTTAAACGTATGGATAAAGATTATGTTCGGGATGTAATTTATTATATGGCTCCGGATCTTACAGATAAAACCGTAGATGATGTGTATAATAGGTTGTTAAGTATGGATACCGCAACATTCTGTAATCGTGTTTTGGCAGACAAACTTAAGGTGGATAGCATTAGAAACACATCGCCATCATTGCTGATAAGTATTGGCTCATCACTATTGCCATATTGTTCGGAAAACGGACAGATAGAATGTTATACTGAATTTCTACATATACCGTTAAAAGACGATGTTAGGAAAACGATAGAGGAATTTGTGATGCAGTATAGTCAGATAGTTTCGTTCTATACTACAACTAATCCGATAAACACTTTGGGGAATATCGACACCGGTATAAAATACTTTGGTTTTTACAAGTCATTGTTTGACTTCCTTGTTAAAGCCGAGCCAAAGGAAAGTGAAATTGTGATTGACCCATATAATAATAGACTCGATTTTCCAAAAGCAGCGTTATCTCTTAAATTAGCGCCGCAACAAGCATCTGTATATAAGCTTGTTTTGCACTATACATATAATACAATACAAGCAGGCTTGCCTACATGTGGCGATTGGGTAAATATTAAAGGGAAAAAGGAGGATAAACGCAATTTGGTATATGACCGTATATATAGGACGGTCTCTGAATGTAAAGATACCCAGCTCCCGGATAATCTGGCCCCAATAAGGAGCAAAATAGAAAGCAAGATGCGCGAACATCTTTCGACATTGTCGAATCTTAATGATTATATACCGGTATTGGAAAATGGGAAGTACGTGGTGAAAGCACGTCCGGATAAAATCCTGATAAAACAGCTTGACAAGGTTGTGGATATTACGATGTATAATGGCTGGACAATAGGGTAGAGATGAGTTAATTTGTCGGACTCTTGTCCGTTAATGACAACGATGTCAGAAAAAACACCGTAAATAAGGTGTTTTTTCTGACATCGTTGTCATTATTTGGCCTACCGTAAAACAGGCTGTAATTTTCCCTCAGAAACGAGAAAGACAAAGGCTTTTGAAAGCGTTTTTGACAACTTGTTAATAATGGCGGTAAAAAAGACGCTGAAAACAGCAAATTTTTCGACAACGTTGCCAAAGGCCGAAAATAAACCTCGTTCAAAAAACAATATTCTAATCTTTAAAACTTTCAAAAAATGAACCTAAGCGAATCAACAAAACTTACACGACTCGTGAATCAAGCACTCCCGGCACTATCAAATAGTAGTGTGACGTACAATGCTGACCGCAACATGTATGTGACTACCGGCTATACAAGCCAAAGCGGACACACCTACTTCCAAGGCATACAGCTGTCAGACCGTCTGGCAATTGTATGCAATATCGGTCGTGGGGGCTGGGGCTCCAACCCGTTGTTCCTGAATGCAGTAACTGTATATGGCTATGACGGAAAAGAAAAGACGATCATAGGCAGATGGATGCCTTCTACGTGGAAGTTCTATTCAGATAACCTTGCACAACGAGTAGCTATAAGCATCGTGGGTAATTATCTGAAAAGTCAATCTATAGCACAAGGCTTATACGTCTCGGACAGCGACTTGCTTTCTTATGCGGAGGCTCAGGTGAAGGCGACAACAATGAATATGAACCAAATATCAGCATAAATAGCTGACTGATATGTAGAAAAGGAAAATAACAAACAAATAATCAACGACAATGAAACTAAAAGATATTACAGGCAATCCCTTGGATAAGCTATTGCCGAAATATGGACAACCGGCAAGCCGCGACCTCCTAATTTGGGATGAAGGCCAACAAATGTTTATCACGGACCAGTATATTTCACAGGCTGGACATACATATTACCTCGGTGTACGTGTGTCTGAAAACCTTGTCACCGTGCTACACTTCGGCTTATATCATTCATGGACATATATAAATGATGTGGATGTATATGCTTTTAACGGCAAAGAAAAAACGCTTATAGGACGTCAGTCCTTGGATACATTCTATAAGGACGAACTTGTCCGTGAAACAGTCGAAGGTATCGTCAAGTCGTATCTTAAAAGCCAGACTGTTATACAAGGACTTTGTGGCGCGACTATGGATGAACAAATAGAACAAAAAGCCAAGGATGCTGTAATCGGCACATATCGCTCATTGTTGAATGATCCCATAGTCCAAAAACGGCTTGCTGATATTAGGCCGATAGTTCTGCAGGAAAAGAACCAATACTTACTCCATTAATAGAATGATAATGAATACAGAGTTACAAGATGCTGTTGCCGTAACCAATACGGTAGGCATAGATCAAGATAACATTCGACAAAAACAAGCCTTTGACCTTGTTTCGAATACTTCGCAAAGCTTTTTCTTGACCGGTCGTGCCGGGACAGGCAAAACTACATTCCTGCGCAACATACAAAAAGTTGTAGACAAGAACTTTATTGTTGTTGCTCCAACTGGAATTGCGGCCATAATTGTAGGCGGAGAAACAATACACTCGCGTTTCAAACTTTCTTTGGAAGTTCAAGGTCCTAAGGAC
>CAKTOT010000007.1 GCA_934590135.1 uncultured Muribaculaceae bacterium | reverse complement strand
CAGCTCAACTTTGACGCTGAAAAAGCCGAACGTGAAGGTGACTATGCACGCGTAGCCGAGATCCGTTACGGAACCATCAAACAAAAGGAAGATGAGAATGTAAGCATTCAGGCTCAGCTGAAAGCTATGCAAGGTGAGAAAGCTCTCATCAAGGAAGAAGTTGATGCAGATGACATTGCCGATGTGGTAAGTCGTTGGACGGGAATACCTGTCAGCAAGATGGTACAAAGCGAACGTACCAAACTACTGCTACTTGAGGATGAACTTCACAAGCGTGTGGTGGGCCAAGATGCTGCAATAAGCGCCGTGGCCGATGCCGTTCGACGTAGCCGCGCAGGCCTTAGCGACCCTAAGCGTCCTATCGGTTCGTTTATCTTCTTAGGCACTACCGGTGTAGGTAAGACCGAATTGGCAAAGGCTTTGGCCGACTACCTCTTTGATGACGAGAATATGATGACCCGTATCGATATGTCCGAGTATCAGGAGAAACATTCGGTGAGCCGTCTTGTCGGAGCGCCTCCGGGATACGTTGGCTACGATGAAGGCGGTCAGCTGACCGAAGCCGTACGACGCAAACCGTATTCGGTTGTCTTGTTCGACGAAATCGAAAAGGCTCATCCCGATGTGTTTAACATCTTGTTGCAGGTGCTTGACGACGGTCGTTTGACCGACAACAAAGGTCGAGTTGTCAACTTCAAGAATACCATCATCATCATGACCTCGAATATGGGTTCGGCTCTGATACGTGATAACTTTTCGAAGATAACCGATGCCAATCGAGAGCAGACCATTGAGTCTACAAAAGCACAGGTATTGGAAATGCTCAAAGAGAATATACGTCCCGAATTCCTGAATCGTATAGACGAAATCATTATGTTTACACCGCTTGATCGCAAGGAGATTGAGCAGATTGTAGAACTGCAAATGAAGTCTATTCAGAAGATGCTTGCGCCTAACGGCATCACCTTGGAGTACACGCCCAAGGCTATATCGTTGCTTGCCGATGAAGGCTTTGACCCTGAATTCGGTGCACGCCCCGTCAAGCGCGTTATACATCGTCAGATTCTTAATCGTCTGAGCAAGGATATATTGGCTCAGAAGGTTGACAAGGAGCGTCCTATTGTGATAGACGTGGACGCTGACGGCGAACTGAGTTTCCGCAATTGATAATCAAGTCTGAACCGACAATGCGAAACGACGAGTCAGTCTCGAAACATAGGTTTCCGAGTATTAATGTATAAGTCGGACGTTATCGATCAGACAATAATAAAGCGAGAGCGCTTACTCGAAATGAGTAGACGTTCTCGCTATTTTTTTTGATCCTTTGAACCGAAGAACTCAGTTTTATGGCAAGAGTCGTGTAACGGACATCCGCTACACGTGTCTAATCCACGGCAGTTGGCGGCGGTACTATTAATTGCATCGCCGTCTTTGTCGTGAGGGCACGAAGGGCATGAGCCGCGACGGATACTTCGAGCTATGCGGACGATGAAATACATCACGGCGAATGTAACGATGATTAGAACTATGACATCTTGCACTGTCATTGGGTATCTTTGATTCTGTTCAGCATTGCAGCCAGTTGTGCCGGAGAAAGTGTCGCCGGATACTGAGTAAAGGGTAGTATAAAGTTGCATCCTTCGGCATAGCGACTGCATCCGTAGGCTGTACGACCTTTGAGCAAGTGTCCTTTATGACACTTGGGACATACAATCTGTTCGATAGACGTTGGCGTAGTCGATGGCGCTTTGACGATCTTTTTTGTAGACTCCTTCTTCGGTTTGGAGTTATCGCCTTTGGCTGTACGCGTTTTGCGCGTCTTTGTCGGGGCTTTTTCGACGGCGATGTGATTGCCGCTATTGTCCGAAAGCACGGTGATGACTATTTCATTGACTTGTGCTTTGAGATCGTTGACAAAATCGGTTGCGCTGAACTCGCCGCGTTCAATCATACGAAGGCGATTTTCCCAAATGCCGGTGAGCTTAGCGCTTTTCAGCAATGGGTCTTTGATGGTGTCTATTAAGGCAATGCCGGTGCTTGTCGGCGCCAGTGTTTTGCCGCGTAATCGTTTTATGTATTGACGCTTGAATAATGTCTCAATGATGGCCGAGCGTGTGGACGGACGCCCGATGCCGTTAGCCTTCATAGCTTCGCGTAGCGTTTCGTCTTCGATACTTTTGCCGGCGCTTTCCATAGCACGCAGCAATGTGCCTTCGGTGAAAGGCTTGGGTGGCTGTGTAGTTCTTTTATTGACGAAAGGAGTGTGTGGTCCGCTTTCGCCCGCAGTGAAGGTGGGTAGTGTTTTGTTGTCGTTATCTTCTTCGGCATCCTCTCGGTCATGCAGCTCGTCGGAAGTGCCGGATTGATTCTTGTCCTTGGACGGGAAGAGAATTTTCCAGCCTTGTTCGAGTATGACACGGCCTGTGGCCTTGAATTTGTGCTTGCCCGCATGAGCATTGACAGTTGTCTGCTCAAATACACAATCGGGATAAAAAGCAGCAATAAACCGCAAGGCTATAAGATGGTACATAAGCCGTTCGTCGCCTACGAGAGTCTTCGGGGACTGCCCGGTGGGGATAATGGCATGGTGGTCGGTGACTTTCGAGTTGTCAAATATACGCTTGCTTTTGGGTATTTTGCGAGCCAGTACCGGCGCAGTAAAGTTAGCGTAAGGTGTCATTTGGCGTAGTATATCCGGAATCTTGGCGTGCAAGTCCTCACTGAGGTATGTGGTGTCTACGCGCGGATATGTGGTGACTTTTTTCTCGTATAGTGATTGAATGAGCTGGAGCGTTCGGTCGGCCGACCATCCCCATTTTTTGTTACATTCGACTTGCAGTGAGGTGAGGTCGAATAGCCTTTTGGGAGCTTCGCGTCCGGTCTTTTGGGTTATATCATCGATGGCCAATGGGGTATTCCGTATGGCTTCGGCTTCAGCGTTGGCGGCCTCTGCATTGTCGTATCTATCGCCTGTAGAAGTAAACACAGTGTTACGATACCGTGTGGCAAGTTCCCATGAGTCGGTAGGCTTGAAATTGTCTATGGCGCGTTGGCGCTCGACGATAATCGCCAATGTCGGGGTTTGTACACGACCTATGGATAGGACATTGTGGTCGGTTCGGTTACTATATTTGAGCGTGTATAGCCGTGTCGCGTTCATACCCAACAACCAATCGCCTATGGCTCTGGACAGCCCGGCGTAATATAGGTTATCGAAATCGGACTGGGGGCGCAGGTGTGCAAATCCCTCACGTATGGCTTCGTCTGTCAGAGATGAAATCCAGAGTCGTTGCACGGGACACTTGACGGCTGCTTTCTGCATTACCCAGCGTTGTATCAGCTCGCCTTCCTGCCCGGCATCACCGCAGTTGATAATGCAGTCTGCCTTTGAAAACAATGTGTCTATGACTTTGAATTGTTTTTCGATACCTCTATCGGCGATAAGTTTTATGCCGAAACGTGACGGAACCATAGGCAGAGCCGAGAGGCTCCAGCGCTTCCACATATCGGTATAGTCATTCGGCTCCTTAAGGCAGCATAGATGCCCGAAGGTCCAAGTAACACAGTATCCGTTGCCTTCGTAAAAGCCATCACGCGAGGCATCGGCGCCAAGCAGGCGAGCAATGTCTCTGGCAACACTGGGTTTCTCCGTAATGCAAACTATCACAGACCTTTGGCTTTGGCTGCGTCCCACAAGGCGTCCATCTGCGCAAGGGTCATATCCTTGAGCGCAATGCCGAGTTCGCGAGCGCGTTGTTCGATATAGTTGAATCGAGCGATAAACTTGCGGTTGGTGCGTTCGAGCGCGTTTTCGGGATTAACCTTATACAAACGTGACGCATTAATTATAGCGAACATCAGGTCGCCGAATTCGCCTTCAATGTCTTCCTGAACGCCTTTTGTTACAGCCTGTTGCACTTCGGAGGTTTCTTCGGCAACCTTATCCCATACTTGCTCTATTTTCTCCCAATCGAAGCCAACGTTAGCGGCCTTTTCTTGGATGCGGAATGCCTTAACAAGTGCCGGCAAGGCCTTGGGTACTCCGGCTAATGCCGTGTGGTTTCCGTCCTTTTCCTTAAGTTTGATCTGCTCCCAGTTTTGTTCCACATCGTGAGCATTGTCCACGTGTACTTCGCCGAATACGTGTGGATGGCGGAAAATTAGCTTATGATTGAGGGCATCGGCGACATCGGCGATATCGAATTGTCCTTGCTCATCGCCAATCTTGGCATAAAACAAAATATGCAGCAGTACATCACCGAGCTCCTTTTTGATGTTCGGATTGTCGTCTTCGAGCAGTGCCTGCGCCAGTTCGTAGGTCTCTTCGATGGTGTTAGGGCGTAGGCTTTGGTTGGTCTGTTTGGCGTCCCAAGGACACTTGATACGTAGTATGTCAAGTGTGTCCATGACACGTCCGAGGGCTTCGAGCTTTTCTTGTCGAGTATGTGACATTGTATATAGCTGTTTTACTTTATTTTTCTTTGAAATTCTCAAGTCCTTTATCAAGCCAAGAGATGAAAGCGGCAATGTCCTCGTCGTAACTGCGAGCTTGAGCCAAAGGGGAACCATCGCGGCTGTCAAGAAGGACGTAATAGGGCTGCGAATTGATATTAAACTTGTGGCGTTGGAGATACGCCCATTTTTCGCCTATGGTAGATATAGTAATCTCTCGACCATTCTCTTGTACTGTGTATGACTGGGGTAGAGAGGTTTTTTCGTCCACCATAAGTTTGATGAGTACATAGTTGTCTTCTATGACCTTGCGTACTTGGTCAGTGTCGAATACGGCACCCTCCATCTTGCGACAATTGACGCAGGCATATCCGGAGAAGTCAAGGAGTACGGGCTTGTTATTCTCGGCGGCGTAACGCATACCTTCGTCATAATCGTGGAATTCCTTGAATTGGCCTCCGTAAAGATTGAAATCTTGGGTAGACAATGGTGGGGCAAAGGCACTGATACTCTTGAGCGGTGCGCCCCATAGTCCGGGCAGCAAATACACTGCAAAAGAGAACGATATTACCGCCAGGAAGAATGACCCGACGCTTGTGTGTGCTTTGGGCGCATCGTGTGCAAATCGTAGTTTGCCTATCAGATACATTCCAAGAAGAATGAACAATACAATCCAGATAGCGACAAATACTTCGCGATCGAGTATGCGCCATCCGTATGCGAGGTCGGCCACGGAGAGAAATTTGAGCGAAAGTATCAGCTCGATGAATCCGAGGACAACTTTCACGGAATTCATCCATCCGCCGGACTTCGGCATTTCCTTAAGCAGCGAGGGGAAAAATGCGAAAAGTGAGAATGGCAGGGCTAATCCGAGTGCAAATCCGCCCATACCTATGGCCGGACCGACAATGTTACCCTGTGTGGCGGCCTCGACCAATAGAGTACCGATGATGGGTCCAGTGCACGAAAAGGAGACCAGAACCAATGTAAAGGCCATGAAGAATATACTTAGGATTCCGGTTGTCGTTTCAGCCTTATTGTCTATGCTGTTGGACCATTTCGAGGGCAATTTGATATCAAATGCTCCGAAGAAGGATATGGCAAAAACGACAAGTAGAGCGAAGAATATGAGATTGAATACTGCGCTGGTAGCGATGTCGTTGAGTTTGCCTGCTCCAAAAGCAAGTGTTATGGCAATGCCCATAACCAAGTAAATGATTATGATGGATATTCCGTAAAGCGAAGCATCTGTGATGGAACGTCTACGGCTTTTGGTGCGCTTCAGAAAGAAACTGACGGTCATTGGAATCATTGGCCATACGCAAGGAGTGAGCAAGGCCAGCAGTCCGCCTAAGAATCCCATGACGAGAAGAGATAGCCACGATGGTGAGGAATTTTGTCCGTGTACATCGTTATCGGCAGATACCATATCGACCGGAGCCCATATATCGGAGGGATTGTTCGCGCGATTTAAGGAGGTGGAAGTCTTTGTCGTAGCATTGTTCACGCTGTCTGTAACAGTGGATTCAGACTGCGTGCCGCCAATGTTTACGCTGAAATTTATGCGCTTGGGCGGGGTGCAGGCACCTTCGCGGCATGCCATATATTCAATGGTTCCGGTAATGGCCGAATATATGGGACGATTCAGACGATAATCGCATGTAAATGTTACCGTTCCGGTCCATTCCTTGAGCTTAAGGTCAAATGCCTTATCAATTATGGCCTTAGGCTCTATATCCGAAGTTATTTCGCCAAAAGTAATCCCATCGATATCTGCAAAGGCAATCGAAGTCGGTACCGGGCCATTCTTGACTTTCTCCAAACCATATATGTGCCATCCGGGTTGGATAGCTGCGGTGATGATCACGGTTCCGCCGTCGGCAGTTTCGATTACGTCCCAATTCCACTTAACGGGGTCGGAAATTTGAGCGTTAGCATTGGGGGCGATGGCAAAAAAGCACAATATGAATATTGCGTAAGATAATGTCCGTTTAATCATAGCCGAAATATGCTGTTGTGTTATCGAAATGTTGTTATACAAATTGTATAGTGCTCTGTGGGCATTTTTTCAGATTCGAATCAACGCTTGATGCACAAGAAGTATTGATAGAATAAGATGTGTATAAATCTAGGTCGTAAATACGAGTATATGCGTGATGCCTATAAAAGCAGTATATACCACGACCAAGTTTATTTGCCTTGATAGGCTTTGATTTTTAGCTTTACGGTTTGTCTTTTGGGCGGGTTGCACGTACTGCCGTTGCATGTCATATAATTGATGATTCCGTCTATGGATGCAGCCGAGACATCTCCGACAAGTCGAAATCGGCGAGTAAATACGATATCTTTTTCCCACCAGCGCAATGTCATATTGAAGGAAGAGTCATGGCTTGACACCGGTTTTATAGAGGCTTTGAATTGATCCAGCCATTTGATGCCCGTGCTTTTTGTGAAATCGAGTGTGGTAGGTACCGGCCCTCCTTTGGGAAGTTTGGTGTCGTACAAATGCCACCCCTCGGAGATGATGGCGCGTACGGTGAGTACGCCTTCGGTAGGAGAAGTCATTTTGGCTGTGGCACGCCAGCGTACCGGTTGAGTCTGAGCCGCCGCTGCAATGGCTAAGGTAGTAACGGCGATTATTGCTGTCAGCAGTCGTGTAGCTTTCATTTCGGTAGTCGTTTATAAAGATCTATATGATCTATTCTTATGGTTTTATTGCTCGTTATGCGAGCGCTAACTGTTCCGTTGCTCTCGTTAATTGTTATTTGTAGTGTCAAGAAGTACTTTCAGCGGCGTAATGCGCGAGCGGCATCGTTCAGGTAGTCGGCGGCACGACTGTCAGCTTGTGCTGCCTTGCGATCATAGTTTGCGGCATTATCAAGGTCTCTTTGCATCCGACGCCTATAAGTATCGGCATTGCGCGTGTCATTTCGTCGAATGTACGAATCCATTTGACGTCGGTTGCTTTCGGCGCTACGGCGATATGAATCGGCGCTGCGTCTGTAATTTTCGGCTTGACGCATCTGGTATTCCGCATCTCGTATATACGAGTGTGCCTGACGGGTATTGTAGTCATCGGCATGTATGGTTACCGGAGCCAATGTCGTTATAGCGAGTATAGTCAATGCTATTGTTAGAGGTTTATTCATAGCTGATGTTTTAAATGTTGAAGTGGAGAGATTTGTATTTCAAATTCTTATGGCGAATTGAGCGTTTAGCCTGTGAAATGCTCATAAAGCCGGAGGAAGTGTTGATCCGTTGTCAAGAATGAATCGTTCGGCTTCGAGTGCGGCGCGGCATCCGGCAGCAGCGGCGTTGACGGCCTGCTGAAAGCGTGGATCGGCTACATCTCCGGCCGCATAGATCCCGGCAACGTTTGTCGCTGTAGATATACCCTTTGTGATAATATACCCGGCTTTGTCCGTCTCGATAAATTTGGCAAACGGGGCGCTGTTGGGCTGGTGGCCGATGGCGAGGAAAAAACCATCAATTTCGATGTCGAAGCGGCGTTCGTGTTCGGTTCCGACATTTTCGACCAAATGTGCGCCTTGTACAAAGTCTTCGCCAATCAGGCCGGTGGTGTTGGTGTTGAATAATATCTCTATTTTAGGATTCTCTGACACTCGTTGTTGCATCACATTGGATGCGCGCAGGTGGTCTTTGCGGACAATCATATAAACCTTTTGGGCAAGTCCGGCGAGATACAAGGCTTCTTCACATGCGGTGTCGCCGCCTCCAACGACGGCAACGCGTCGTCCGCGATAGAAAAAGCCGTCGCATACGGCGCAGGCGCTGACGCCCATGCCGCGCAGGCGTTCTTCGTCCTGAAGCCCGAGATAACGTGCCGATGCACCGGTGGCAATGATAACTGTATCGGCAATCATAGTTTTGCCTGATGCAAGGGTAAGCTTGTATGGACGTACGGATAAATCTGTGTCAGTCACGCGGTCTGAAAGTATTACCGTCCCGAAGCGTAAGGCTTGATCGCGCAGGTCTGCCATGAGTTGGTTGCCGTCAATTCCTTTGGGATAGCCCGGAAAATTTTCGACTTCGGAGGTCGTAGTCAATTGTCCGCCCGGTTGCGGACCATCGACAAGTATGGGGGCAAGATTGGCGCGCGAGGCATATATGGCGGCTGTATAGCCGGCCGGTCCAGAGCCTATGATGGCACATTTGGTGGTGATGACGTTGCTCATATTTACGGTCTATTATGCTGTTTTTTACGGTCTGGTCTATCGTATGGTTATACTGCCCTTTATGTAATTATGTAGTGTAGTGGATACCTATCTTAAATCAATGATTTCGACTTTCGGATTTGACCGCGCATCATATTGGAAGTACGATGCCGGAAGGGTTGCTCCACGGATGACAGAGGTGACGGATACTGTTATGTATGAGCCGTCCGACAGCTTCAGTGTCAAGCCCATCGGATTGTAGTTGGCAGCATTGATTCGGATTATGGCTGATGTGATTTGGCCGCCACGTTTTTTAGGCTTAAGTGTGACGGTATATTCGCTTTTGGTGCTTTTGGTCAAAGTTGGAGTGTAGTTCTGCTTGTAGGATGTGAGTATAGCAAAAGGATTTGATTCGACCACCTCGGCGGCTGTGGGCTTGGTAAGTGTTACTTCATTGTCGCTACGATTTAGCGCCCATTGGAGTGTCCCGTTATACCACACGGCTATATTGCCGAGATTGAAGGTGAACTTCCTGCCTGACATTGTCATTGAGCCGTTTGCATGATTACCTGCGGCAGTATATCCGAACTTGACGGTGACGCTTTTGGATGAAGTCAGTGTCTTGGCAGTTTTGTCAAGACACTGTTCGGCCGACGGAGATGCGGCCATCACTCCGAGTGACGTCACAAGAGCCAGAAGTAAGGCTAAAACCAGCTTTGTTTGTCTTAATGCCATAATTTATATAATGTGTTTATTTATACTAAACGATTGAATAAAGGCTAATGTTTAAATATGTCAGCATTTATTTTACGAGATATTCGGCTCTTTTGCCGAACATTACGTGAGCTTTTATCGTTGCGACAGTATGCGCTCCAGTTCCATGGCATCCATCTTTATCTGTCTTGGCTTGTTGCCGCTGGCCGGACCGACTATGCCGCAGGCTTCCATCTGGTCGATGATTTTTCCGGCACGATTATATCCGATTTGGAAGCGTCGTTGCAGTGAGGATGTTGATGCCGTGGATTGTGTAATGATAAAGCGAGCACATTCGTCAAAGAGCGGGTCGCGATCGTTGGTGCCTGCGCCTACATATCCGCCGCTTTGGTGTTCATCGTTGGACAACCTCGGCTCGGGCAGTTCGTAAGCTTTTGTAAAGCCTGTCTGGTTGAAGATATAGTTGACAAGATTGTCTACTTCATCTGTAGATATGAATGCACACTGGACGCGTACCGGTTCGCCGCTTTGGCTGTAGAGCATGTCTCCGCGGCCGATGAGCTGATTGGCTCCGGGTCGATCGAGTATGACACGCGAGTCTACCATCTGGAATGTTCGGAAAGCGATACGAGCCGGACAGTTGCTTTTGATAAGCCCGGTGAGTACGTTCGTAGACGGGCGTTGCGTTGCAATAACCATATGTATGCCAATGGCGCGTGCCTTTTGTGTGATGCGAGTCACGGGCAGCTCAATTTCTTTACCGGCTGTCATAATCAGGTCGGCAAACTCGTCAATAACCACTACAATATAAGGTAGGTAATGATGTCCGTAATCCGGGTTGAGACGGCCTTCTTCGAATTTTTTATTGTATTCGATGATGTCGCGCACTCCGGCTTCTCGCAACAGACCGTACCGAGTGTCCATCTCGACACACAGCGAGTTAAGCACCATCAAAACTTTCTCAAAATCGGTGACGATGGCGCTTTCTTCGCCAGGCAACTTGGCCAGATAATGTTTTTCGAGTTTGTTGTAAAGGCTGAATTCAACCTCCTTGGGGTCAATAAGGACAAATTTTAGTTCGGTAGGATGCTTTTTGTATAACAGCGAGGCGATGATGACGTTAAGGCCTACGGATTTGCCTTGTCCGGTAGCGCCGGCAACCAAAACATGTGGCATTGACGCCAAATCGGTTACAAAAATATCGTTTGATATTGTTGCGCCAAGAGCTATGGGCAACGGCTTATTATACTCGCGGAATTTTTTGGAAGACAGCACCGCGCGTATGGATACCGTCTGAGGGTCATTATTAGGTACCTCAATGCCTACGGTGCCTTTGCCGGGCATAGGCGCTATGATACGTATATGACTGGCGGCAAGGCTTAGCGCTATATCGTCCTCCAACCGCTTGATTTGTGCGATACGTATGCCCTCGCTGGGTACGATTTCGTATAACGTTACTGTAGGTCCGACAGTAGCTTTGATACTGTCAATTGTGATTTTATGGTCGGCTAAAGCTTTTTCGATACGATCCTTATTATGTTGTAATTCGTCCGGGTCGGCGGATATGCGTTGCGGAATGTCTTTAAGCAGTTCAAGGGTGGGGAAGCTGTACCCGGGCAGAATTGCACGATGATCCGAGTACACTCCCGAGCCGGAAGTCTCGGCGATGGCTTTGCCATCATCTATTGTATCGACTTGTGGCGTATCAATGGTGAAAGAGGCTTCGCCGTCACCTGGCTGTGTCGGATCCGGATCAATACTAAAGCCCTCATCCGTTGTAGACGTAGGATTTGAGTTCTCGATGGTGGCGGCCGGCTTTTGAGTCGCGTTTATAGCGGTCTGGTATGCAGTTGCAGTTATATAACCATCATTGGCAGAACTCTCTGTATCATCGGATGCTGTGGAGTTGGTAGTCGAGCTGGTGTTATTGTCCGCAATGTTTTTGCCTATTCCTTCATTTTTTATGGTCCGTGTCAAGCGGTGGCGATTACGCAGCTCGGCACATTTGTGAGCAAAGCGCAATATGTCATTGAGATATACGCACACTATGGTTGACAATAGGAGTAACGACAGTGCGCCGGCTAAAATGGGACCGCCTATCCGCAAAAGGAATGCATTGACCTCATGGCCGTGTGTGCCTCCAAGGCTGATGGCAGTCTGTAAATTGAATGTTACCAACCCTACAACGATACTTATGGTAATGGCGAGAAGTAGCGACTTGAATGTAAGAGACCAAAATTTGATTCGTCTAACGCCGAAAAAGCCAAAAGCCAAAACTCCGAGATAAATGGCTAAAACTATTGATCCAAGGCCAAGTGCATCTGTGAATAATGCATTCGAAAGCCACGCACCCAGACTACCGACAATGTTTGCGATTAAACCGGGTTTTTCAGTCATCTGGTCAACGGAAAGAGAGGTCACGGCACTTTGGTCGTGTGCACCATATTTTAGATGCGAGAGTAGCATCAGCAACATCACCACGCTTATCAGGCCGCAAACGGTGCCGAGAAATATTCGCCAAGACTTGTTACGTATCAATGGCATTGACATATCCGGGTCAATGGTCGTGTCTGTGGCGGGCTGCTCGATGGTCTCTTCCGCGGCCTTTCTTTTGCCGGATTTGCTGCGAGGCTTGGGCATCGTAGGCGGCTCTTCTTCAGTTGTTGTCGTATCGGCGTCGGCTTCGGGCGTTGTATCAACTACGCGTTCGTAGGCCGGTGAATACGTGCTATGTCGTGTCGTATTGCTGCCGCGTTGTACGCGAGATGTGGTGCGTGAACGACGTCTGTTGTTATTGTCTGATATGTTAATTTCAAATTCGTCCATGACGAAGGTCGGAAGATACGTTTGAGGTGGATAAACGTGAATTATAAGGGGGTATATTGAACTCTTAATAGAGTCTTAGTGTATGGGTGTCAATGACTTGAGCCGGCGTATGGCTTCTGTCGGATTCGCGTCGTGAAACACTGCGCTTCCGGCGACCAATGCATCAGCCCCGGCATCGGCTAATTGTTTGCCTGTTGTGTCATTTACACCTCCGTCAATCTCGATAATGGCTTTGCTGCCGCTTTCTATAATAAGACGACGTAGGCGTTGTGTCTTGTTTAGAATTTCCGGGATGAAACTTTGTCCGCCAAATCCGGGGTTTACACTCATCAATAGTACCATATCCACATCTGTGATGACGTCCTCAAGCATACATACAGGGGTGGCGGGATTGAGCGTTACGGCTGCACGCATTCCGGCTTGGCGTATTGCGCTGATGGTGCGGTGCAGATGTGTGCATGCCTCCTGATGGACGTTCATAATTGCTGCACCAGTATCACGCACACGCGTAATGTATCGATCCGGGTCAACTATCATCAAGTGAACGTCCAGCGGCTTGGTGGCACGCCGTGCTATGGCATCTATCACGGGAAAGCCGAAGGATATATTGGGGACGAATACGCCGTCCATAACATCAAGATGATACCAATCGGCTTCGGATGCTTCGAGCATTGCGATGTCGCGGTCAAGGTTGCCGAAATCGGCAGAGAGTAACGAAGGTGATACTATCATTGTTTGTCTTTTGCATATTATGTCGGCCGAAGATTACTTTAGTGCCGCAGTATTTGAGGAGATAATATGGATTAATTAGCGTGTTTGGGGGCTATGACGTTTGCATGCATTGTAGACTATGAATGCCACACATACAAGTAGAATGCCCAACCCGGCATATGTCAGATAGCTGTTGTAGTGTTCTATTTTGTCAAACAAGACATTGAGAGGCACGCTCTTGCCAAGCCACCATCCGAGTGCAGTCAATATAGCGTTCCAGACGCCGGCCCCAAGTAAGGTGAAGATGGTAAATATGCCGATATTCATACGCGATAGTCCGGCGGGTATACTTATGAGTTGGCGTATGGCCGGTATAAGACGGCCAATGAAAGTGCTGATAGCGCCGTGTTTGTCAAAATACCCTTCGGCTCGTACCACTTTTTCACGATCTAATAGGCAAGCATGTCCTATGCGCGAATCTGCAAATCGATATACGAGTGGGCGTCCGATCCATAGGGACAGATAGTAATTGACGTAAGCGCCGCACAATGCGCCGGCTGTGGCTACAAGGCATACGCCGATGACGCTCATGCCTCCGTCCGGAGATGTTACAGCGATATATGCAGCCGGTGGTACAACAACTTCTGAAGGGAAGGGTATGAATGAACTTTCAATGACCATAAATACGAAGACAAACAGGTAATTGGCGTTCTCTACAAACCATCGGAAAAATTCGGAAGCGCTGAACGAAAATTCGGTCCCGCCGTCAAGGGGAATCAGTGCAAGTATCGTATCAAACATTGTGTGTCGTTGAGGTTGTTTTATCGATGTTTAAATTATCTGCAAATGTACGAATTTTTATCCGGATGCCCTATACATCGGACGGCCAAAAACGAGCCTTGAACCGATGAGGCAATAAATATATAATCTGTTTCATCATTTATGTTCTGAGTCCTTGCTGAGTATGTATCGTCGTATTTTGATAGATTCTATTCTCGGTCAAATATTGGTTTAAAATCTCTCTTGCAGCTTCGAAAACCATAAATAAATATTTGAAATAGATTTTTAGAAAAAAACACAATACAAGAAAAGCATTACAGAGTAGAAGCATAACCAAATTGTAAAGCATCTGATTGGTTTTAGTCGTTAAACAAATATAACGGAGATAACGTGCTTGCAGCCTGAGAAATTTATATTACTCCGGAAGAGAACTGGTTGCCCGGCCGTCGTTGGCCTGCTGATCGCGAGCCAGTTGTAGTCGGCGTTGGAGCTTCTCGCAGTTCTTGCGAGCGTAAAACAGTTGGGACTTAAGTGATGCCAGGTGTTCAGATGCGATGATAGCATCCGCCAAAGCCGCATTGATCGCTATTGAGTGTGACTTACCGGCCGCATCCGTAACGATAGCGCTGAAGTTGTTGGCTGTAGCGGTCTGTAAGGCTTGAGCCAGTGGTGCTGCGGCTTCCGGTCCGACATTGAAACGCCATACGCCATCGCTGTGTACGCATGCATCAGCGCTTATTACAGCTTGAGCCAAAATGTTGCCGGATGCATCTTTTATAGACAATGAGGTCGGTACTTTGGCCGATACGACGACGGCTGCAATGAGCCAAGGCGAGTCTTCGTCCACCACACGCGGCTGTATAGCGTTACGATTGGTTGTAAGGTCGATATTAGCTGCGCTGCGGTGTACATAGTATGACCCCATTGTTGATGATGTCCGTTTAGTGACAAAATCCTTAGAGGCATTATCGATGGCGATGGTCAACGAGTCGGCACGTGCAATCCATACGGGAAGCATGCTCTGGGCTTGGTTTACTTGGACTTGAGCTCTTTCGGCCATAATAGCTTTGCGCAATGCAATGCTGTCAGGATAGCGCACATTGAGGGTATCCATAAGGGCGTATGCTTGCTCGTATTTGCCTGCGGCAATGCACTGATGAATTGAGTCGATGAGGTCGTGAGCACTGTTGTCGGCGTTCCCGCCGCAACTCCCGAGTGTCAGTGCTGCTGTGGTCAGTGCGACCATAACGATAATCTTAAGATTACTTGCTGCGTTGTACATCTTTTACTCCTTTGACTGTTTTGATTTTTTTGATAAGATTGTTAAGTGACGCAGTGTCGCCAACGCCGACCACGACATATCCTTGGAAGAGCCCGTCGTTGGAGTCTACGGCGATATTTCGTAGCGAAGTGTTGCGTTCTTTTGTGATAATGGATGTTATATTGGTGATGATACCTATGTCATCTTGTCCCAAAATACGTAGCGTAGCCGACATCTGGCCGTCAAAATGGCCGCTCCATCGTGTGCGAATGATACGATATGGATATTTTTGCCGTATATTGGCGGCGTTAGGACAGTCTGTGCGGTGTATCTTGATGTAGCCTTCGGCCGAAATAAATCCGAAGACATCATCGCCATAAATTGGATTGCAACAACGTGCCATCTTGTAACTCATACCTTTGACGCCGATACCTTGACCGATAACGAGGACATCTGAGGCGTTTGTGGCGTTATCTTCGTTTTCGCGTAGCACAAACTCTTCGGCGCTAACCGTCGGTGCTGTTGTTTCGGAGGCTTTGTCTCGCATAGTCTCGTATTGCTCCAGGACGTCATTGATGTCGGTATGCTCTTCGCCGAGACTGCTGTAAAAGTCTGTGGTAGTTTTGAATCCAAGCTTTCGAATAAGACGTGTCAAGATATTCTCCTCGATTTCGATTTTGCGGTTCTTGAATCGACGTTGCAATAATTCTTTGCCCAGTTCGGCGGCGCGGTTTTGCTGTTCCTTGAGTGTGACGCGTATCTTGTTGCGAGCTTTGGATGTGACGACAAAAGACAACCAATCGCGTTTGGGCTGTTGTTGCGGCGAGGTGAACACTTCCACCGTATCACCGCTTTGCAACTTGTAGTTAATCTTACGATTGCTGCCATTGACACGACCGCCGGTGCATTGGCATCCTAGGCGTGTATGTATGTGGAATGCGAAATCAAGCAATGAAGCGCCCAGCGGCAGTCTGTATAAGTCGCCTTTGGGAGTAAACACAAAGACCTCCTTATTGTAGACGTCCATGGTCATATTCTTCATAAGTTCTGAAGGACCGTTTTCGGCAGTTTCAAGGATGTCTCGGACGTTCTTCATCCAAGCATCAAGGTTGCCTTCGCTCTTTATTCCTTTGTATCGCCAATGTGCGGCAAGCCCTTTCTCCGCAATTTCGTCCATGCGTCTGGTACGTATCTGTACTTCTACAAATCTGTTGTCGGGGCCACAGACCGTGGTGTGAAGTGATTCGTAGCCATTTGTCTTGGGTACAGAAATCCAGTCTTTGGTGCGTGAGGGATTTGGCTGGTACATATCGGTGACTATCGAATAAGCGAGCCAGCACTCGGCTTTCTCTCGTTCGATCGGTGTGTCCAGTATGATGCGTATCGCAAAAAGATCGTAGATGTGCTCTATGTCGTTTTTCTGCTTCTTCATCTTATTCCAGATGGAATAGATGCTTTTTGTACGGCCTTTGATGTCAAAGTGCAGCCCGGCCTCGGTTAGCTTCTGTTTGACAGGGGCGATGAAGGCATTGATGTACGCATCACGCCGTGCTTTGGTTTCATTTAGCTTATGGGCGATGGATGTATATGTTTCGCGGTCGGTATATTTCAGCGAAAGATCTTCAAGCTCGCTTTTGAGTGTATAAAGACCGAGACGATGAGCCAGAGGAGCGTATAGGTAAGCCGCCTCCATGGCCACTTGTCGTACGGCGTCTTGATTGGGGTGGTGGTTGATTGATCGCATCAATACGACACGCGCTACAATCATGATGATGATGACACGTATGTCCTCGGCAAGTGTCAATAGTAGACGTTTGAAATTCTCGCTTTCGATAGCTGCGGCATGTGTCGCATAGAGGTCTCGTGTTTTGAGAAGACAGCGCACGATAGTTGCGATGTCTTCGCCCCAACGAGATCGAACATCTTCGATAGACATGCATTTGTCATGAACAATCTCGTGTAGTAGTATCGCTACCGCAATGGCGCGGTCGGCGCCAAGACTGTCACATAACAGCCTTGTAGTGGCAATGCTTTGGCTTAGCGGGTGCAATCCAAAGGTGTCTCGTTTGAGCTTACCGGAAAGAATGGATTGAGCGATAATGTCCTCAAGCGTCGCAGTATCTTCTTCGGACACTCGGCCTTGTAGAGTCCGAGATAGCTTGTCGAACTCCTTGGAGAGGTCGGCCAATTCTTCCGGGCTTATGATGTCGGACGAAATATCGGTTAAATTTGACAGGCGCATAATCAAATATGTTTTATCTATATGTCTGTGTCTTTGGATGACAGCGCATATACTTGGATACGACTATATGCACCAAATGTGCAGAAGATTGAGTGCATAATTGTCGTGACTATATATCTATTATATTGTTGATACAAAATTACTGAATTTCTGCTTTTGCCGGGCTGTCGCAACGCCTTTTTTGTGCTGTCTTCTTGCTAATTTTTGTATTTTTCAGATTGTAAGCTTATGGTTGTGCAATGGGGCGTCTTATGTTGTCTTATCGTAATACGGTTCGGACTATTATTCTTGGCCTTACCGCCACCGGACTATATGCATTGCCCACTGAATGAAACACTAGCCATACATCATACTATACATACATTGTGGCGCGACGTTCTCAATAATTGGAGTATATTAAATGAATGTGGGGCGATGTCCTTTAGGACAAAGCCCCACATTCTTGTGATTTCCGGCAAGTCGTTGTGTACTTGCTCTCGTCTGTCTACATCTGTATTACTTAGTGCCTGCCAGATTCTTGTACTTGTCCATTTGAGCTTTTGCTTCGTCAAAGGCAGCCGTATCCTTTTGTATTAGGTAATACTGTGCAATGGCGTGGTATGCTTCAACATAGTAGTCAAGATAGTTGTCCTTGTTTGAGGGATCGGCGTTTGCCGGGTCTTGATTGAGGATACTTATGATTTCCTCGTATGTCTTTACGGTGTTCTCATCGGGCTTGTTGCCGTTTTTCGCGGTGTAAAGCAGTGCTTTCCAACGCAGATATGTGGGCTCGGGCTGGATACCGGCGAGAACTTTGTCCATATAGTCAAGACCTTGCTGAGCCTGTTGTGCGCGTTCTTCTGGGGTGTCGTCATCACTGAGAGTGGACACGGCCCAAAGACGTTTGGCTGCAGTGTAGTATTCGTTACGTTGCGGGTCTTTGGCGCCGGCCAGATACTTGGTGTAGTATTCGGCCGAAAGTTTGTATTCTTTCTTGGCCCAGTAAGTATCCGATAAGGATTTGAGAATGCTTCCGTCTTCGGGAAAAGCCTGTGCACCTTTCTGAAGAACTTCGACTGCGAGAGAGTCTTGGTCGGCTTTTGTCAAAAGAGCAGCGTAGAACTTATAGTCTGCGGCGTTGAACTTATTTGCATTGGCGGCGTTCTCGAAGTACTTTTGAGTCTCTTGTAGTGCTTCGTTGTCGCGGTTGAGTGCGTCAAGTGAGCGAACGACTATGCGTTGCAGGGTGATATCGCCGGGCTTGTCTTTGAGAACTTCAGTTGCGATATCAAGAGCTTTTTGGTAGTTGTTGCCGGTGAAGAGGAGCACTGCGTAGCGAGCCTTGTCTTCAGGGAAGTGGTTGGGGTTAGCTATATACTGGCCATATTGCTTTGCAGCCTCTGTCCATTGTCCGTCTTCGTAGAATTTTTCGGCGAGCTCGCGCTGACCTAATGCCGAGTTTGGATTCTTTTTCAGTAACTCGATCAATTTCTGTATCGCAAAGCGCTTGCCACCATCGGTGTTGAAGTAGACGTTAGCGTATTTTACATAACCTTCGGGATTGTCTCCATCGAAGTATATGGCCTGCTCGTACATAGTGGCAGCCTTGTTCCAATCCTTGGCTGCTGCGAGGCGGTCTCCTTCGAAGATGTATATAGCCGGTTCGTTGTTCTTCGAAGTCTTGTACGCTTTTTTGAGGTATTCTTCAACCTCTTTTGCGTACTTCACTGGGTCGGCCTTGTAGTATGCACGAACTATATCTACAAGCACTTCGGCATTTTTCTTTTCGTGGGATTGAGCTTTTTTGAAGTTGTCTTTAGCTGCACTTTCGTTGCCGGCCAAAAGATCAAGGGCGCCTATGCCGATGTAGTTGTAACCACATTCGGGATTGGCAGCAAGACCTTTATCAAAGTAGTCTTTAGCTTTGGTTTTGTCGTTTTTGGCGAGATACGATTGGCCGAGGTAGTAGTATGCCATGGCTTTGTTTGTGCTCGCATCGGAGAGGTTGCGATCGAGGATGGTGATGGCGTTATCATACTGGCCGGCTTTGTAGTATTCTACGCCGTCCTTGTAGCCCTGTGCCGAGGCGCTTATGGCAGCGCATAGCAGCAACGCGGAGATAAGCTTAGCTTTCATACTATAAAAACTTAGATATGTGTGGTTAATTTATTGTTTATTCTCTGTGTGTTATAAGCTTGTATGTGTTTATTCGGCTTAAATTTGTGTAAAGTTACACATTTATCGTGTAATATAGCTCAATGGCGACCTGATTTGGCGTTAATCTATGTTAAGCGCCGTTTTCGGATCGCCATTGTCTTATTTGTCGTGTTTATACCGTTGTCCTAATGCCGCATAAGCGAGCATAAAGTTGTAGGGAAGGGTATGCGGTAGCTACTGAAGCTCAACGACCGTAACTTGCATACGCGCTGGCAATATGCCTGTTTTCATGATTATACGTTGTCCGTCAACTCCGGTCACAAAAGCATAGAACTTGCCTCCAACACCGGCAGGCGAAGCGGTGGTAATCATATACATCGGACGTGTCAGAGGATAACTTCCATCGTAAATATACTGCTGGTAAGGCTTGTATGGTATGGCTTCGTAGCGCATAACTCCAAGAGTTTTGACACCGGAACGATCCATACGATTGTTGATATCTTCACCGTTGACCGCCAATGTATCGCCTACAAGACGCTGTGCGCGCTCTTCGGTGGTGAGGTTGTCAAGCGTTAGATCTTTGGTGAGGTGGCTTACGCCAATGACGCCCATAGCTGTCGGATCGTTTTGAACCAATGTAAGCACGCTGTCAATGCTTCCGGCGGCATGAACCAGCGGTCCCATGGGGCGACCGTTGAGCAACGAATCGCGCATATACATTGCAAGGCCTGAGCCTTCCGAATCGAAGTATACGCGTATGCGCTTGTCCGGCGCTCCAGGCTGCAACTGACTCCAATTTGTCGTCGATCCGGATAGTATCTCTCCAATTTCTTTCATGCTGAGTTGATCTATAGGATTGGACGGATTGACAATCAGAGCCACGGCGTCCACGGCAATTTTCATGCTTCGAAGATTGGGATACTTATCTTTTAGTGCCTCGCGTTCGTTCTTAGTCAAGTCGCGGCCTACTACAATGGTATGTATACTGCCGGCGAACAAAGAGTCTAAAGCGTCTTTCTGTGTCACGTAGCGGGTGAGCACATGGTATTGTTGTTTTAGATAGGCGTACTCGAAGATGTCTATTTCCTCTTCCATTATGTTCTCAAACGAATCATCACAGAGCATCGTCATAATTTTTGACGGCTGTTTATGGTCGCATGAGTCAAACGCCAAAGCCATGCACAACGATGCAATGGCTAAAGATAATGTTTTGATACGCATATTGTTTGTGTTTGTGTGTTATGTTTATAAGCGGCTTCCGATGCCTGCATAGTGACGATAGGCACGCCAAATACCATAGATAATCAGCACGACACCTACGATGTCCCGAGGCCATGTATATTGGGGCGCCCAGTCAAAGAAGTTGATCAGCAGTAGTATACCCATACCAATATATATAACGACCATAAAGATTGTGTAGATTAGTCGCATAATATGGCCGGCGCCTTGCCTTTGTTCGTTGTCTTCATCGTTGCCGTGCATTTGCTGACGATAACGTTCGAATTCTTCGTTGTTTTCTTGCTGCATATCTCTGTTTGTTTTGTGTACGTGGTTATGTGATTAGATGTCTTGATTATTTACCTTATCGCTGTGGTAACTGATAAGTCAGTCTATGTAGCGGCTTGTAATACCGATGTATTTATCGATGCGTCTGTCGCGCAAGAACGGCCACCAGCGACGGACGTTTTCGCTACGTTGCATATTGATGTCGATGATGGCTTCGGCCTCGGCATTATCCGGAGCGCGGAATAGGAATTCGCCTTGAGGTCCGCATACAAAGCTGCTGCCCCAGAATGTTATACCATTTGTCGCGTTCGAGGGGTCCGGCTCATGTCCGACGCGATTGACCGCCACAACCGGAAGTCCGTTGGCTATTGCATGTCCGCGTTGCACGGTTGTCCATGCATCGCGTTGACGGGCCTTTTCGTCTGCGGTATCGCTGCTTTCCCATCCTATAGCGGTAGGATATATGAGGATTTCGGCGCCGCGTAACGCCATCATACGCGCTGCTTCCGGATACCATTGATCCCAGCAGACGAGTACACCAAGTCTTCCGACGGAGGTGTCTATGGGCTCGAAGCCGAGGTCTCCGGGGGTGAAATAGAACTTTTCGTAGTACGCGGGATCGTCCGGAATATGCATCTTGCGATAGCGTCCAGCGATGCTGCCGTCTGCATCGAATACGACAGCTGTATTGTGGTATAATCCCGGAGCTCGACGCTCGAATAGTGAGGTGACTATGACTGTATGTGTCTCTGCAGCCAGTGATGCATATGCTTCGGTAATTGCCGATGGGATAGGCGCTGCCAGGTCAAAGGCATTGACATCCTCTGTTTGGCAAAAGTATAGGCTGTCATGCAGCTCTTGGTTGACGATGAGGTGTGCGCCGGAGGCGGCGGCCAGGCGTATTTTGGCAAACAGTCTGGCTCGATTGCCTGCAATGTCGGCTGTATTGTGCTGCTGTATGATGGCTGTGGGTATGATGCGTGTCATTGGGTTTTGGCTATTGTATGTATATGAATGCTTTAAGTTTGCGGCAAAAGCGTGAGCGCATTAAGCGGTATTTGCATCGTGGCGCAATGAATACTCCCATGCTGTTGTATCAAGGCGGTGGCATCTACGCCGACAATTTTGTGTCGGGGAAATGTGCGGCTAATGAGGCTGAGCGCTTTGGCGTCCTTTTCCGGCTGACCATATGTGGGCACAATGACGGCTCGGTCACCTATGATGAGAAAGTTGGCATAGGTCGCCGGCAACCTCTCTTGAGTATCCGAATCATATATCGGGTAGGGCATAGGTAGACCCATGAGGTTGTAGGGCTCCCCGTCAGCCCGGCGCAGTTGACGCAGCTCTTCTTCCATGGCAGACAATTCGCTGTAATGTGTGTCGTCAGGGTCATCACACTTTACATATAGTATTGTTTCGGGTGAAGCGAAGCGAGCAAGAGTGTCTATGTGGCTATCGGTATCGTCTCCGCAGAGAAATCCGTGGTCCAGCCAAAGAACGCGTTTTGCTCCGAGAAATTCTCGTAACATGAATTCTGCCGATTCGCGATCGCTATAGCCGTTACGGTTTGGCGAAAGCAGGCATTGGGAAGTGGTTAAAATTGTTCCCGATCCATCGCTGTCTATACTGCCGCCTTCAAGTACAAAATGTTTTCGCGAACGGTATGGACCGGAGTCTATTATTCCGGCATTGAATAGTGCACTATTGACCAAGTTGTCCTTATCGGCTGCAAACTTTAGCCCCCAGCCATTGAAACAGAAGTCGTTGTATATGGGCTTCCCGTTGCTGTCCAACGTTGTAATGATTCCATAATCACGTATCCATGTGTCGTTGGTGGGCACGTGGTATAATCGTATTGGATTTATCTGTTTTATTCGGGCTGATCGAAGACAATTTTTGATTTTATCAATATCCGGCCCGATGATAATGATAGGAGCATAAGGCGAGATTGCCCTTACCAAGTCGATATAGCATTGCTCGATTTGGTTTAGCATGTATTCCCAATCAGTATCTTTATGCGGCCAGGAAAGCAATATGCCGTCGGTAGGATACCATTCGGCCGGTAATGTGTAGTTATTCGTCATAATCGTTGAGGGTGTTCCAGATTTCTTCCCTATTTTCCATATACTCGGCCGCAAAGTCAGAGAAGCCGTGACGCTCGCTGGTGCCCATATCTGCACACCATTGACGGTAAAGCTCGCGTAGTTCGTCATCGTCAGCAACTATACGCTTGAACTCGGCTTCGGCTACGTCAATTGCACCGCTCGATTCGATTAGGGAAACGAAGTATTCGGTTATATCTTTGTCCATAATCAGTGTATAGGTCTGTTTAGACTTCAAAAATAGTTATTTCTGCGCTGATTAAAGGACTTGGCGTTGTTAAAATTACTTAATGCCGTATGTGCATAGCCCTTAATGCATTAAGCACGGCCAACAGTGTCACTCCGACATCGGCAAAAACCGCCGCCCACATATTGGCAAATCCGAGGGCGCTTATGATAAGCAATGTCAATTTCACGGTGAGGGCAAAGACGACGTTTTGGTGGACGATATGTATAGTCTTACGAGCGATGGATATTCCTGTGACCACTTGAGTGGGGGCGTCATTCATCAGCACAATGTCTGAGGCGGCTATGGCTGCATCACTTCCTGCCGCACCCATCGCAATGCCGGCGTCCGCAATTTTCAATACCGGGGCATCGTTGATGCCATCGCCGACAAATATTACCGGGGATAGGTCTTTTGATCGCGCGAGTGTTTGGACGTGGCGAACCTTGTCATCAGGCATCATTTCGTAGGCATATTCGTGTATCCCAAGTTTCTGCGCCACATCTTCGGCTATAGGCCGTTTATCCCCGGTCAACATTACTGTTTTTATGCCAAGTTTATTTAGTGCAGCTACAGTTTCGGACGATTGGGGCTTAATCGTGTCTGCAACTACGATATGGCCCATATATTGACCATCTACAGCAAGGTGCACAATAGTACCGATACAATGGCATTGACGTGGGTTAACTCCGGCACGTGCCATGAGTCGCTCATTTCCTACGTATACGCGATGTGAATCAAGTGTCGCCGATATGCCTTCGCCGGGGTAGTCGTGCAATGCAGTTACGAGGCTCTGATCAAGTGTGCCCTTATATGCCGCACGTAGTGATATGGCTACGGGGTGTGTGGAGAAACTCTCGGTAAGTGCAGCAAGCTCGAGTAATTGTGACTCGGATATAATCTCCGGGTGTATTGCGGTGACGGTAAAATGTCCGCAGGTGAGTGTGCCCGTTTTATCAAAAACCACACTACGTGCGTGCGCCAGTGTCTCCATATAATTCGAGCCTTTGAACATTATACCACGACGAGATGCGCCGCCGATGCCGGCAAAGTAAGTTAGCGGTACAGATATGACCAGTGCACAGGGGCACGAGATAACCAAGTATATTAATGCACGCTCAATCCATGTATTCCATGTTCCAAAGCCTGCTAATGGCGGTATTACAGCAACCAAGACGGCACATCCGACGACGGTCGGGGTATAGTATCGGGCAAAACGAGTGATAAACTTTTCGGTATGGGTCTTGCCGGTCTCTGCATTTTCGACCATATCGAGTATTTTGGCTACTGTGGTATCGGCATATTCTGCTGTTGTCCGTATCTTCAACGCTCCCGAAATGTTGAGGCATCCACCGAGGACTTTTTCGCCGGGAGTTGCCGACTGTGGTTGGCTCTCGCCTGTCAACGCCGAAGTGTCTATGTCTGACGACCCGGATACGATGATACCATCTATAGGGATCTTTTCGCCCGGGCTGACGATGACAATGCTGCCTATAGCGACATCCGCCGGAGTGGTTTTGCGCACCGAGCCATCCGGTTGTTCAATATTGGCATATTCAGGTCGTATATTCATAAGAGTCGAAATAGATGCACGGCTGCGCTCTACGGCCATATCGGACAGCAGTTCACCAAGTTGATACAGTGCCATCACGGCCACAGCTTCGGGATACTCGCCTATGGCAAATGCCCCTATGGTGGCAGTTGTCATCAGGAAATTCTCGTCAAAGACTTTACCATGAGTTATATTCCGTAATGCTTTGCATACAATGTCTATTCCGATGACGATGTATGCTGCCACAAATAATAGTATATTTACCTGCTCCGGCAGATTTATGGCTATGACCGTGCCGGCGAGGGCAACCGATATAGCTAATCTGATTATAGTCAACCTTTGTGTTTTGTCCATTGTGTGTCTTGTATTTCACATACAAAGTTCTGAAAAAGGCTCTGCAACCGAGTTGCAAAGACGGACACCGCAAAGGCCCGTGTGTATTGCTATAGTATTGAACAGCTGTATAGGCGCAGGTGTTGCCACGGCTGCATATTATCGCATATACGTCATTTATTTTGTTTGTTCCGGCATGAAGGGCATATCCCTTTCATCATATAATTGATCTGATGCAACTCAAAGCCATCTGGATAATGTACTATCGGGATATGCGTATGGTCAAGACAGAACGTTTTGTGACATGATTCACAATAGAAATGGCAGTGCATTTCTTCGGCTCCACAGGCATGGTCGTTGCGACATAGACAATATTTGGCCGATCCGCTACCATCCTCAATTTCGTGCACGAGGTGTTGCCCGGCAAATAGAGCAAGTGTGCGAAATATAGATGATTTGTCCACCGTTTCGACTGCATCTTCGACATCGCTCATGCTGAAAGTGTCCTTGAAAGTCTTTATAGCATTGTATACAAGTATGCGTACAGCCGTGGGACGAATATTGTGCTGACGTAGGCTCTCCTCGCTATCCGACATACAATCGGACGATGTATCATAATGCGCGCTTTCGAGCCTTGTGTCTTGTGTATCGTTACTCATAATCGGATAAGGGTGGGGCGGTTGCTAAGCAAACAACATTAGCAATTGGTAGACAAAAAATGCGATTAACCATGCCACAGCAGTGTTGTAAACCATCGAGAACGCGGAGTATTTCCAGCTGTCTGTTTCGCGACCTATGGCCACGACCGTAGCCATGCACGGGCAATAAAGCAGAATAAATATCAGGAACGAAAGTGCTGATTGCCATGTAAATCCGGGCTGTCCCGTGTGCGGATCTACTGCCTCAAGACGTTCGCCGAGTGTCGTGTCGTCAACGGCATCGTTATTTGTATATAGGACGCCGAGGGTAGAGACTACGATTTCTTTGGCCGGAATTCCGGCTATAGCAGCTACTGTTGCCGGCCAAGTAAAGCCCAGCGGTTCCATAATCGGATTGACCGCCTTACCGGCCATCTGAAGGAATGAGTCGTGTTTCGTGTCTATGGATGAGGTCTCTACCGATGCTTGGGCTATAGTGGCATTGTCGGCATTATCGTGGTGTGGGTAGTAGTTGAGAGCCCACACAATGATGCTGGCAAAAAGGATGATGCCACCCATTTTGCGCAGATACTGCTGGCCTTTTTCCCATGTGTGGCGCAGGGAATTTTGCCATGACGGCATACGGTATGGCGGAAGTTCCATAACGAAAGGCGTCTCGTCTTTCTTGAACATAAAACGCCGCAAAAGTCGTGCCGTAGCTATAGCCACGGCTATACCCAGTACGTATAGTCCGAAGAAAACCAATGCACCATGCCGTGGGAAAAACGTTCCTATAATCAATATGTATATCGGCAAACGCGCCGAACAGGACATAAACGGATTGATAAGAATTGTGATGATGCGGCTCGAGCGGCTTTCGATGGCACGAGAGGACATAATTGCCGGAACGTTGCAGCCAAAGCCCATTATCAATGGTATGAAGGACTTGCCGTGCAGGCCTATGCGGTGCATAACCTTGTCCATGATAAAAGCGGCACGAGCCATATATCCCGAGTCTTCAAGGAACGAGATGCACAGATATAATATCAAAATATTGGGTAAGAATACTATGACGCCGCCCACACCGCCAATGATGCCGTCGGCCACAAGATCCTTAATGGGACCTTCGGGCATGGTGTCGTGGACAAAGTCGGAGAGTGCATCCACTCCGGCACTTATCCAATCCATCGGAAACTGCCCGAGTGAGAACGTGAGCCAGAATATGAAGAACATTATGAGCAAAAACAGCGGGTAGCCGAAGATTTTGCTCGTAAATAGGGTGTCAAGACGACGCGTAGTGTCGTCTTCGCTCTCATCTTCGCGAGTGAGTGTCTCGGCAAGTGCTCCGGCTATATATCCGTATTTTTCGGCTGCAATTTCGGCGGGGACATCATCGCTGAACTTGTCCTTGAGTTCGACAACCAATTGGTCTCGCAGCTCAAGAAGTTGAGCGCCGTGTGCCGATTCGCGCACACTGTCTTCGGTATCGCTGTCTCCTTCGAGAAGTTTGATTGCAATGTACCGTGGCGAAAACTTATGGCCTATCTCGCCGTCGGCTTTGATGCGATCTTTGAGCACGGTGACAGCGCGCTCGATTTCGCTGCCGAGGTTGACGTGTACATGCCGAACTTCACCATTATTCCCTTCGTATACTGAAATTACGGTATCCAGCAGTGTGTCAATGCCTTCGCCGCTCTTGGAGACGGTGGGAATGATAGGCACGCCGATCATTGCACCCAGAGTCTTGTAGTCGAGGTGAATATGGCGGCGGTTAAGCTCGTCAAACATATTGAGCGCAATGACCATTGAGCGGCCCATATCTATCAGTTCGGTAGTCAGATATAGGTTGCGCTCGAGGTTTGAGGCATCCACGACATTTATGATGACATCGGGTGTCTGTTCGCGAAGATATTGTCGCACATAGCGTTCCTCCGGCGAGTAAGTGGTCAACGAGTATGTGCCGGGCAGGTCTACCATATTAAATGTATAGCCACCATAGCGCATTTTTTTTGATTTGGCATCAACGGTGACTCCGCTGTAATTACCGACATGTTCGTTGGCGCCCGAAGCTTCATTGAACAGCGATGTTTTGCCGCAATTCGGATTGCCGATAAGGGCTACATTAATGATTTTGGACCGTTGGTCGGCGGTACGCAAGGCCTGCTCAACATTCGCTACGTCATCAGTGTTGTCATTGTCAACATCCGTATCGGTACTCTTGGCGGAGTTGAGTAGGTTGGGGACAACTTCGGATGTGCTTTCGGCGTTGTCGCGCAGTCTAACGACCTCGATGAGCGAGGCCTCGGACGCGCGCAACGACACCTCATAATCCATGATGGAGTACTTTATGGGGTCTTTGAGCGGTGCATGCAGCAGCACCTTGACCTCGCGGCCGCGTACAAAGCCCATATCCATGACGCGCTTACGGAAGGCGCCGTGGCCCAATATCTTAACAATTATAGCTTTATCTCCTGTTTTCAGCTCGGATAATCGCATAGTCTCCCTGTCACGTTGTGTGTTATCTGTTCATAGTCGGATTATTCCGAATACAAAATTACGAATTTTCGATGGAACATAAGCACTTACTTCGACAAAAAATTCCGACAAGAAAATTGTTGGCCAAGTGCAGATAAATGTGTAACTTTGCCGTGCAGACACACCGCAGAAGCTCGGTCGCGGGCAATGTGGGTGGGTCGGCAGACATTATTTAGAAAGCGTTTATCCGCGCTGATTCTTGACCAATCGGAATTCTCACAAAATTCATGTCAAAGTCAAGGGTCGAACAATGGTTGATGCCCGTGGATATGTGATTCCGCGCCATCCGCACGAAGTTTCGCGAGAAACTCCTGTGGATGCCGCTGTTGCATATATAAGCGTTGCTTCTGCACGTTGCCGTCCGACTTTGACAGGGCAATGCGAGAAGCCTCGGTTGGTAGGACGGCAATAGATACAGACTCCCACGCTTTTGCATACCAACATCCGGACAGGACGTCATCCGAGCCCAAACATTAAAGCGGCATTATGAAACTACTCACGCCCCTCAAAAATGAAAAAATCGGCACATGTCGAAACCACGGCGATGCAGTATCCCACATCCCAACCCGTCCACACGTCTCCGATACTCGGTTCCCTTAAACACCCGATCATTCGATCGGCACTCCTGCTCATCCTATTGCTCTTCTCCTCCTTCTCCGCCCTCGCATACGACTGCGAGGGTGCCGGAATATACTACAATCTTAATACGACCGATAAAACAGCGAGCGTAACAAAAGGCAAATATAACGGCGATGTGACTATACCCGAAACTATAGCATACAACAATACAACGTATTCCGTCACTTCCATCGGCGTAGACGCTTTCTACAACAGCTCCTGTCTCACTTCCGTGACCATCCACAACTCAGTAACCTCCATCGGCGAAGGCGCCTTCCGCTACTGCCCCATGCTAACTTCCTTGGTGATTGACAAAAACAATGTCACGTATGATTCACGCGACAATTGCAATGCAATTATAGAAACATCTACGAACAAATTAGTCGGCGGCTGTAATAATACTACTATCCCCAACTCCGTCACAGCCATCGGCAAAGGCGCCTTCTACAACTGCTCCCGCCTCACTTACGCAACCATCGGTAACTCTGTTACTTCCATCGGCGAAGACGCCTTCTACGACTGCTGCGGGCTGACAAAGCTGGTTTCTCTGGCCGTTGAGCCGCCCACTTGTGGCTACCCTGTGTTTGAAGGAGTTGATAAAACAGCTTGCCAATTGCTTGTCCCGCACGAATCTATCAATAGGAACAAGGTTGCAGACCAGTGGAAGGATTTTATGAATATATTAGGGACTATCGGCGTGGACGATGTGAGCGTGGACACGCAGGACGCACTCCATGAGGTGTACAACCTGCAAGGCGTCCGCGTGGGCAGCGGCATGCGCGAAGCGGAAATCACCGCCGATGCTCTGCCACACGGCGTCTACATCCTCGTGTCGCCGCAAGGTCGCAAGAAACTGAAAATTTGAACTGACACACTTATTATATTATACTAATCTGAAAGGGCGCGGATGCCGGCGGCGATTGCCTCCGATGTTCGCGCCTGCTACATATACATAGAGGCTGGAGGTACGACGAGCACATAATTCCGCATTTAACGATAGGTAATATGTAGGTGCATTGTTGCGTACAACTCTGAGGGGGCTTTTAACAAGATGGGGTATCGGAGTCTCAAAAATAATTTGTATCTTTGGCATTCAATTTGCTGTAAGAGGCTGCATATAATATACGACGAATGAAAAAAGACTCCAACGAACCCAAGCACCAGATAGTGTCCTTCGGACAAATCGAAATAGATAGCAAACGCACTGAGGGCAAAGTCGATATGGGAGATTTGCCCATATTGGCGACTCGCAACTTGGTATTATTCCCGGCTGTGACAATGCCGTTGTCGCTGATGCGTGAAAGTACTGTCAAGGTGGCTCAGTATTCCTATACACATAATGTACCTATAGGTGTCGTATGCCAAAAGAATCCCGAAGTTGAGGCTCCGGGGCTTGATGACCTATACAAATACGGGGTCATCGCCGATGTACTCAGAGTCATTGAATTGCCGGACGGTAGCAAAACAGCCATTATCAGTGCCCGCCGCAAATTCCGTATTCTGGGTCCCGGCGCCGGCCTGTGTATTCCCGGCGAATTGTGCGCCAAAGGTCGGTTGACACGTGACACTAAACCGCGCGCAGACGATGACGAGTACGCCAACTTGACCCAATGTGTCATCAATGCCATGAAGGAATTGGCAGAGACAGCCGGAAATGATTCGACAGATATGACTCTTGGGCTTGAAAACGAGAAAAATCCCGAAACGGCAGTCAATGTAATTTGCTCGCTCGCACCCATAGATGTTCCTCGCAAAGAGGAGCTGCTGGAGTGTTCGCGTGCCATGGATAGGGCATTTCGGCTACTTACGTTCTTGACCAATGCTCAAGAGACATTTGAGATACAAAAGTCCATTATGGACCGCGCCCGTCAACAGATGGAAGAGAACCAAAAGAATGCCTTCTTGCAAAATCAGCTGGACGTAATCCGACAGGAGCTTTACGGCAACGACAGCGACGAAATCGATGACCTCGAAAAGCGAGCAAAGAAAGTCAAGATGCCAGAAGCCGTTGCCAAGACCTTCCGCAAGGAAATAGACAAACTGCGCCGTTACAATCCCCAGTCCCCGGACTACTCGGTGCAATACACCTACCTTGAGCAGTTGTTGGCATTGCCGTGGAATGTATACTCGAAGCTCAATACAGATTTTGACAAGGCGCGCGAGATCCTCGAGAGCGACCATTACGGACTGCAAAAAGTCAAAGAGCGTATACTCGAACAACTTGCCGTGCTCATAGACAATCCCAAGGGCAAGGCTTCAATAATATGTCTTGTAGGTCCTCCCGGAGTAGGCAAGACATCATTGGGTCAGTCTATAGCTCGAGCTTTGGGCCGTAAATACGAACGCGTATCTTTTGGCGGACTGCATGACGAAGCCGAAATACGCGGTCACCGCCGTACCTATATCGGCGCTATGCCCGGACGCATCATCGATGCCGTCAAACGTGCCGGTACATCCAATCCGGTGTTGTTGCTTGACGAAATAGACAAAATAGGGGCCGACTACAAGGGCGACCCTGCGGCAGCCCTGCTCGAGGTGCTTGACCCGGAACAGAACCACAAATTCCACGATAACTATATAGATGTAGACTTTGACCTGTCGCATGTCTTGTTCATAGCCACGGCCAACAGCCTATCAACCATATCGCGGCCGTTGCTGGATCGTATCGAAGTTATCGAAATCAGCGGGTACCTCGAAGAAGAAAAAATAGAGATAGCCAAGCGACATATTCTGCCGAGACTGCTTGAACAATACGGTAAGACAGACAAAGACTTGAAAATTACGGACGAAGCCCTTGCTGCCGTTATCGAGAATTATACAAGCGAAAGCGGAGTGCGTCAGCTTGAAAAACATCTCGCCGAGATTATACGCAAGATGATACTTCGTGGTAAACTCGGTCAATCCTTCCCATGTCCCGTGCGCCCCGAAGACCTTAGAGACTTGCTTGGTGTCAAACCGTTTAATAAAGATCGTTACGAAGGCAATGACTTCGCCGGAGTGGTCACGGGCTTGGCATGGACCGAGGTGGGCGGCGAAATCCTGCTTGTTGAGACATCTCTTGCGGGCGGTAAAGGAGACAAAATCACACTGACCGGCAATCTGGGCAATGTGATGAAAGAGTCGGCGGCCATAGCCCTTCAGTGGACCAAGGCGCATGCCTCGGCCCTGGGCATCGCTCCCGAGCTATTCGATAAATACAATCTTCATATACACTTCCCAGAAGGCGCTATACCCAAGGACGGACCTTCGGCCGGCATAACAATGACTACGGCCATTGTATCGCAGTACACACAGCGACAATTGCGCCCCCGTATAGCAATGACCGGCGAAATGACTCTGAGAGGCAAAGTGTTACCTGTTGGCGGCATCAAAGAGAAGATTCTTGCAGCCAAGCGTGCCGGCATAACGGATATCATTCTCTCCGGCGAAAACCGCAAGGACATCGAAGATATCGAACCGCGTTATATTTCGGGCCTCACGTTCCATTATGTGGACACAATGATGCAAGTGCTTGACGAAGCACTATTGCCCAATAAGGTCCCCGGAGCTATCAACCTTTGATGCAAATGGACAACGACAAATCCGCGCAAAGTACTGCACGTGCAAATATAAGTATACGCGGTGCACGAGTCAACAACCTGCGTAATGTCAGCGTGGATGTCCCTCGTAACCGGCTTGTAGTCGTAACCGGACTTAGCGGTTCGGGAAAATCCTCATTGGCTTTCGACACATTGTATGCCGAGGGCCAGCGACGTTATGTCGAGAGCCTTAGCGCTTATGCACGCCAATTTCTCGGACGAATGTCCAAGCCCGAATGCGACGGCATCCGCGGCCTGCCGCCGGCCATAGCTATCGAGCAACGAGTAAATACGCGTAACCCGCGTAGTACCGTGGGTACTTCCACCGAAATATACGATTACATACGCCTATTATATGCACGCATAGGCCGTACATATTCGCCGGTGACAGGACTGGAAGTACGTTATCATGATGTCGGCGATGTTGTAGAATGTGTCCGTTCCTATCCGAAAGGGACGCGTATTGCAATTGTTGCACCAATCACGATGCCTGAAGGTCGGACATCGGCAACGCAGCTTGATGTATACCTTAAAGGCGGGTATACACGTCTGCTTGCAAAAGACGGGACGTTTGTTTCAATTGAACAAATGCTTACCGATAAAGACAAATGTCCGACCGGTCTTGACGGCTATGACCTGCTAATAGACCGACTGACGGCTGATACGGAAGAAAAAGACAGCCTATCGCGGTTGACCGAATCGGTTGAAGCAGCCTTCTTTGAAGGACATGACAAGATGACTTTGGTCGTCTGGACGGATGGCGCAATACGGCGGCACGAATTTTCGAAACGTTTCGAAGCTGACGGCATCACTTTTATCAGGCCGTCCGAACAAATGTTCAATTTCAATAACCCTTACGGGGCATGTCCCCGTTGCGAGGGCTTCGGACGCACTATGGGTATCAGCGAAGACCTTGTCGTCCCTAATCAGTCGTTATCAATATACGAAGATGCAGTGGTGTGCTGGCGAGGTGAAGTTATGAGCCAATGGAAGCGAGATTTCATACACATGGCGGCACATACGTCATTTCCGATACATCGTCCGTATCGCGAGCTTACTACCGAGCAGAAAAAACTTCTTTGGGAAGGCAATACGGTATGGCTCGGAATTAATGGTTTTTTTAAGTGGGTCGAGACACAACAGCATAAGATTCAATATCGAGTTTTGTTGGCACGCTTTCGAGGCAAGACCGTGTGCCCGGTGTGCCATGGGTCGCGATTGCGCCCGGAGGCTACATATGTGCGAGTAGGAGGTAAGGATATATCCTCGATAGTGTCAATGACAGTCTCCGATTTACGCCAATGGTTCAAGAACCTAATGCTTGACGGACACGACAGCGAAATAGCAGCTCGTCTGCTTACTGAAATCAACAATCGCCTTGCATTCTTGGATGATGTAGGCCTGGGGTATCTTACGCTTGATCGTCTGAGTAATAGTCTCAGTGGCGGTGAAAGCCAGCGCATAAATCTTGCGACATCGCTCGGTAGCAGCCTTGTAGGCTCGCTATATATACTAGACGAACCGTCCATAGGACTTCATTCGCGAGACACCCAACGCCTGATAGATGTCCTCCGTCGACTTCAACGCATAGGCAATACCGTGGTTGTTGTCGAACACGATGAAGATATTATGCGTGCAGCCGATTACATCATTGATGTGGGCCCGAATGCCGGACAACATGGCGGAACAATAGTGTTTAGCGGGACGCCGTCACAGTTGCCCGATGTCGTTGGTAAGTCTTATACGGCAGACTATCTTTGCGGCACTCGCAGCATACCCGTGCCTAAGCGCAGACGCAAGAGTAATGCTGCAATTATGGTAAAGGGCGCTCGCCAACACAACCTTAAAGATATTGATGTGTCCTTCCCGCTGGGAATAATCACCGTCGTCACCGGTGTTAGCGGATCGGGCAAGTCAACACTTGTGCGCGATATTCTATATCGTGCTCTCAAACGACGTTTTGACGAAGTGTGCGATGCTCCGGGCAAGTTTGACGAGCTTACAGGAGATTTAGGCCGCATCCAGGCCGTTGAATTTGTCGACCAAAATCCCATAGGTAAATCATCGCGTTCAAATCCGGCGACATACCTCAAGGCTTATGACGAAATACGTCGGCTGTATGCGGACCAGCAGTTGTCGCGACAAATGGGCTATACGCCTGCCCATTTCTCATTTAATGCCGATGGCGGACGTTGCGATGAATGTAAGGGCGAAGGCACTATTACAATCGAGATGCAATTTATGTCCGACATTACCATCGAATGCGAAAGCTGTCATGGACGTAGGTTTAAGCCTGAGATACTCGAGGTTCAGTATCGCGGAAAGGCAATTGATGAGATACTTGCAATGACCGTGGATGAAGCTATAGAATTCTTCGGCAATGATAATGATCCTACAGCACAGCGTATCTGTTTGCGCTTGCAACCGCTCAAAGATGTCGGCTTAGGATACATCAAACTCGGGCAACCGTCATCATTGCTCAGCGGAGGCGAAAACCAGCGCGTGAAACTTGCATACTTTCTATCGCAAGAAAAGCCACGTCCGACAATGTTTATTTTTGACGAGCCGACAACAGGACTTCATTTCCACGACATACACACACTGATGGATTCGTTCGAACGTCTGATAGCTCACGGACATACAGTACTCATTATTGAGCATAATATGGACGTCATAAAGTGCGCAGACTACGTGATAGACATCGGTCCGGAGGGCGGCGAGAAAGGCGGATATGTCGTTGCCGTCGGGACGCCCGAAGATATTTGCAAATGTCCGCAAAGTTATACCGGTCGGTATTTGCAAAACAAATTAGGCATATAAGTAACGTTTTACGTGGAGACTACGCATACGAGGCCAACTACGATTGTCAAAATCCAATAGAAAAGCGTAACTTTGTACCACAAATAGAAATAAGACTAAGTCATGCGGCATTTTTTGAAAAATATTCTGCAACTATTGCTCTCGCCATTGCATGGGTGGGAAGAAGTGTCACGCGACGGCCTTGCGCCGGAATTTATCGCCTCACGCGGGCTATATCCGCTCTTAGGCCTTGCGTCGGTGACATATTTTGTTCAAGGCATATATGCGGTTCAGTTCGAACTTGTGACGTTGTTGCAGCATTCAATTGCAGTGTTTGTGTCTCTATTTCTGTCTTTCTTTATCGGTAAACTGGGTTTGGAAACCTTCACCGCAAGATTTGTAGATACCGGAAAACTAAATGTATTCAAAACCGATACCTTAGCGGCGTATATCATCGGAATACTCGGCATAATACAGATTGTAGGCAACGTCCTTCCCGTGCAAACCGTGCTTGTGTATCTCTTGTTAGGCTTCGTCATCATCGTGATATGGAAAAGCAGCCGATATCTGGATATAGCAGCCGAAAAAGAATTAGGTTTTACGGCAATGGCAACAGGAGCGCTCATCGTCCCAAAGATATTGCTTGATGTACTATTCTCTCTCATCTTAGGATAAAAGCAAATGAAAACCACACTTAAAGAAGTCAATATAAAAAACCGTCGTGCCACCTTCGATTACTCCATCGAAGAAACTATGACCGCCGGGATAGTGCTTACCGGTACTGAAATCAAGTCAATCCGTCTTGGCAAAGCCAGTCTCGTGGACACGTATTGCTATGTCGTCAACGGCGAAGTTTGGGTAAAAGAAATGTATATAGCGCCGTACTTTTACGGCACATACAACAATCCGAGCGATCGTCGCGACCGCAAGCTATTGCTTACGCGCCGAGAGATCCAACGGCTCGAAAAGGCCAATAAAGAAGCAGGTATCACCATAGTTCCGCTCAGATTATTTGTTGGAAGTCGCGGTTATGCTAAATTGGTGATAGCTATTGCTCGCGGTAAGCATCAGTATGACAAGCGTCAGGCCATACGCGAACGCGAAGACAAACGCGCCCTTGCACGTGTAATGCAGAAGCGTTGAAGTGTTTTCACAAAACGCTATCTTCGTTACGCATAATGTGATATACGTTTAGACTATCGTTCCAAAACGAGCAGCATCTTTGCACCATCTGCAGCGGTAACGGCTATCAATTTAAGTCGACCATCGCCCTCCTTAACTCCCAGCCGAGACTGCAAAGTTGCAGCCGCCATATCAAAATTGCGTACCGCTACCGAAATCTTAGGATAACGGCTTTTGAAACGTTTTAGCACACGAGACTGCCATGGTAATACCTCAAGAACTCTCCATGCTTGTCCTGGAAACCCAGGGGTTGTACCATCGTGTACATACAGGTGAGTATCTGCGGCGACTTTAGATGTTCCGTAACGATGTGCCAATGTTCGGTAGCCTCCACTTTTCATCACCGAAGGGTAGGGCTCGTAAACGACATCGCCTGCTACAGGTGTACGAAACGGCGGTTGTGCCCCGGATTCCTCCGACATGGTGAACGAAAAATCCGATTCTCCATCTGCCAAGAGCGTCAGAGCATGTATGCGTTGAGTCCCCGTAGCCACATTAGACGTTTTCAGGTCGCATACGGCCACCAATTCGCGGCACTGCGTAGCTGTTCCGATTACATAGATATCCGTTACACATTCCAGTGTATCGACCATTCCGCCACGAATATCAATCATAGGCGAAGCCTTGATTATTAGCATCTTGAAATTGCGGCGAAAATCGGGAAGCATTGCAACTACATTCGGCGAACAATCCGCCAATCCAAAAAGCCGTCGGCCGTCCTCGCCGCGACGTGCCGGATCGATAAATGCCACTTCGCCGTGTAATGCGCCGTCACGTAGCATCTCCACGCTGTCGCCATGTAGCACTCGCAACAACTCCAATCCACGCCCGGCGGCATTACGGCATAAGGCTTTGGCGAGTGCTTCATCGCGCTCGCATGCCGTCATTGCATGTCCTGCGACGGCTGCGTGCATTGCGTCGATACCCAGTCCGGCAGTCAGATCAGTGACGGTGCAACCTTGGGGCAACAACGCGGTATGCACACGGGCAAGGTCGTCAGATGTGCTTTGCTCGCCGCATAATTCGTTGGCAAACAGTAAGCGCGGATACTCTCGAAGAGTCTGTGACAGTTTTTTACCAAAACGCTGACGACACTCTATCTGCGTGATTGCGTACGACAGATCCGCATCGCCATGATTGCGAAGCCGTAGTGTAGACACATCATCAGTGATATGTGCGTTCACAAAACTCCAGAACTCCTCAGAATTGTATGTCATATCGTAACCCGCATTAATGCGCAGCAAAATTAGATATAAATTGCGAGAAAGCGACCTTCCACGCACTCGATATTTGATGTTTCGCCACAAATTGCGTAAATTTGTGCATCCAAAAGTGTACGGCTTGCCTACGGCAGGTCTGGTGATGTACAACGACATTGAATAAAAAACCTCTGAAAGCACTTACCTGTATGGTCAATACACAGAAATATAAAGTTGCCGAAATAGAACGCGATCGCCGCATATTGGAACTTCTCGCGCAGAGTTTTCCCACCATAAGTGCGGCAAGTACCGAGATTATAAATCTCGAAGCCATACTCAATCTACCCAAAGGTACGGAACACTTCGTCGCCGATATACACGGCGAGTATGAGGCTTTTCGCCATATCCTAAAGAATGCCTCGGGTAATATCAAGCGCAAAGTGCGTGAGATTTTTGGCTCGACACTGCGCGATAGTGAAATCAAGGATCTATGTACGCTGATATACTATCCGCGGCCTAAGCTTGAAATCATTAAGGACAAAGAGGATGACATTTCCAACTTCTATCAAATCACACTAAACCAATTGGTCAAGGTCTTGCGTTCTGTTTCGTCTAAGTATACACGTTCAAAGGTTCGCAAGGCCTTACCCAAGGCATTCTCGTATATAATTGAGGAGCTATTACACGAGACCCCGGATGATATTAAGAAGCAAGCATATTTCAATCGAATTGTCGAAACCATCATTCTCACCGGTCAGGCAGATGAATTTATCGTCACAATGTGCAATGTCATACAGCGATTAAGTATAGATCAGTTGCATATACTCGGTGATATATTTGACCGCGGTCCTGGTGCACACCTGATAATGGAGATGCTTAGCGACTATCCGAACTTTGACATACAATGGGGTAACCATGATGCGCTATGGATGGGTGCGGCCGCCGGCAATATGGGATGTATTGCGAATGTCCTGCGCCTTTCGTTAAGGTATGCAAATATGGCAACGCTCGAAGAAGGATATGGTATCAACCTTGTGCCGCTTGTGACTTTTGCTATCGAAATGTATGGCGAAGACCCATGTACATACTTTACGCCCACAATTATGGATGACGATGCTGCACATACCGAGAAGACGCGGCGTATACTTGCACGTATGCACAAGGCTATAAGCATTATCCAATTCAAAATCGAGGGGCATATCATTGACCGTCATCCCGAATGGAATATGGATAATCGCAAAGTATTACGCGGAATAGATACCGGCCGAGGTGTGGTTACTATCGATGGCATAGAATATCCATTGCGAGATCGCAACTTTCCGACCATAGACCCGGCCAATCCCTATATGCTGACGCCCGAGGAGGCCGATCTTATGCATAAATTGCAGCACTCGTTCATGGTAAGCGAAAAACTTCAACAGCATATCGGAGTACTGCTGTCGCATGGAGCCCTTTACGGTGTGTACAACGGCAATTTGCTGTTTCATGCATCGCTGCCGTTAAATGCCGATGCGACATTCAAAGAAGTAGAGATTGAAGGCGAGAAGTACAGTGGGCGTCATCTACTCAATAAAGTCAATCGAATGATGCGTGCTGCATTCAACACAGATCTTCCTCAAGACGAACGCGATTATGCTATAGATTTCTTTTGGTACCTATGGTGCGGACCCGATTCACCGCTCTTCGATAAGTCCAAAATGGCGACTTTCGAGCGCTATTTTATAGAAGATAAAGCCACACATGCCGAGACAAAAGGGAATTACTATACCTTGCGAGATCGTATAGATGTATGCGACAAAATCCTCGATGAGTTCAAGGTGAAAGGCGAACATCGTCATATCATCAATGGACACGTACCTGTAAGAGCCAGTCGCGGTGAAAGCCCGATACGCGCCAACGGACGCTTGATGGTGATTGACGGCGGATTTGCCAAGGCATATCATAACACTACCGGTATTGCAGGCTACACACTTGTGTTTCATAGCCGTGGATTTGAATTGGTACAACACGAACCTTTCACTTCCGCCGAGAACGCCATCGTCAATGGTACAGACATCGTCTCCACCAATCAGATTGTAGAACTGAGCGCCCATCGTATGCGAGTGCGCGATACGGATAAAGGCGACGAATTACAATGCCAGATAGACGAGCTTATGGAATTGTTGTTCGCCTATAAGAACGGATATATAGCCGAACGCTCGCACTAAGACATACATATAAAACGGCAGAGGCGGCGTATACAAATGAATGTATACGCCGCCTCTGCCATTCGATATCGATGCGAGTGTTCCTTATGTCGTGACGATGGCTATGCGCAACTCTTCGGGACGTAAATAGCGAGTTGCAATTAGTCGTAAACGCTCGGGGGTCATTGATGTAATGCTACGCACTTGAGCATCGTAATATCCATCAGGGATGTCGGCTAAAAGAGCCGCTTCATAGTAGTCCATAATTGATAGTGGCGTATCCAATGTCGTGGCTAATGTCGACATCACATCTCGACGCAATCGCGCCATTTCGTCTTCGCTCATAGGATCGGAGGTGAGTAGTCTTAACTCATTACGAATTTCCTCCACAACGGTATCAGTATATCCTATATCGCATTGTGCCGAAATCTGTATTGTGCCGGATTTGTGAACACCCATAAGGACTGCACCTATACCATACGTAAGCCCTTTACGTTCGCGAATATTGGTCATTAGTCTACTGCCGAAATATCCGCCCAGGGCAATCACGGTATGGCGCAAGTCCACATAGTCAGGATGTAGTCGTCCTATGGCCGGTATGGTGGCGCAAATGGCACTCTGGATAGTGTGCGGCAGATGCTCTATACGGGTCTGCGGAGCTTGCGGCGATGGCGGTACGACCTCAAACGGTTCAATCGAGGTCGGCGCTAATCTTTCGGCAAATTTTGCCACAATGCCACGCGTATCGGCGACACAATCCAAGTCCCCGGTCACAAATATATGCATCGCGTGACGAGTGATGCCTTCCAGATGGCAACGACGAACATCTTCGACAGAGACTGCTTCGCATTGCTCAAGCGTCACGGGAAGCATATACGGATGGTCGGCACCATACGACAATTCGGCAGAAAGACATGATGCAATGTACGAAGGTTTGGTCAAAGCCGTACGCATATTAGCAAGACGTGCCCTGTGTTGTGCCTCAAATGCATCGTCCGGGAAAGTCGGAGTCATGATCATTTCGGACAACAACGGCAACAAATCCAAAACTTTGTCGGTTTCGCCCAAGATGCCGATTCCGGTGTATGTCGCATTACCTATCGGCTTGAGTGCTACTCCGTTGAAGTCTAATATTTGCGCAATATCTTCGCCGGAATGATTCAGAGTGCCATCACGTAGCATGGTCGCGACAAAAGATGACGCACCTTTGACAGGCAAATTAGCATCGCCCGCATTCCAGATAACGTCTACACGTAGTATGCCGCACTTAGGACGATTGTACAAACACAATGTAACGCCTTTGCACAACTCAATCGTTTCGACGCTCGGGATGGATAGATTGTTGAATTCGCGGACCGGTGGTGGTGTCGTTCTATCAAACATCGGCTTCGGGATTATGTTCCAGGAAAAGGCGTGCGGCCTCTAAATCCTCTGGGGTGTCTATACCGATAGTTATAGCATTGGTATATGCAATAGCTATAGTATATCCGTTTTGCAGCCATCGTAGCTGTTCCAGTGATTCGGCACATTCCAGAGTAGATTGAGGAAGAGAAGCAAGGCGGCGTAAAACATCGTGGCGATAAGCATACAC
>CAKTOT010000006.1 GCA_934590135.1 uncultured Muribaculaceae bacterium | reverse complement strand
GATAAAGGCTATTCGGTTATTGTCCTTGACGGGCAGTTAGATAGTCACTTTGTCGGGCTGTTGGAAAACAAACTAGAAAAGACAAAGCTCGTTCGTGTAGATAGTGACATCATAGACAACCTAATTCCCAAGGCTGAGCATAAGGTCGCTGAGTTGTCCGCTATGCAGCGCACCATATACACTACCCTATTCCGTTCACAGCTTCCGAAGGATGATACAGTGAACTATATGGTTAGCATTGAAGCTATTTCACCGGAAAGTGCTCCTATAGTTCTGACGCAAAACGAGTATATGCGTCGAATGAAAGATATGGCAGCGCTTCAGCCCGGAATGTCATTCTATGGTGAAATGCCGGATAGCTATAATGTTGTTGTCAATATTTCAAATCCTATTGTCGAGCGTATAACCAAGGCTGCAGACGAAGTGCTTGATTCTAAAATAGCTCCTTTAACCCAAAAAGCAGAAGATAAAGAAAGAACTTTGTCCGAGCTTCGAGGAAAGAAAGATGCGAAAAATGATGAAAATCAGAAAAAGATTCAGGAACTTGAGAGCTCGACAAAGGCTGTTCGAGACGAACAAGATAAAATAGTTTCTGAGTATGCTGCTTCTCAACCGGTTCTTAAACAGCTCGTTGATCTTGCTCTTCTCGGTAATGGTATGCTTAAGGGTGAAAACCTTAACGACTTTATAAGTAGATCGCTTTCTATGCTATAACCGTTATCCAGATACTGCATCCGTAATAATAAGCGTCCGACCTTTTCGCAAAGGCCGGACGCTTTGTGTTACGGATTTTTCTCTCTAAATTATATAGTTCCTCTATTCTCGGTTTAGCAAATATTGGACATCCTATTCATAAATCGTCGGCTGTCACATTTAAGGCTGGCTGATATCATAGCCCAAATTATAGATTGTACCGGAGTCAGCGATTGTTCCGAGATGTCTTGGGACAATAATACTACATTTGTAAATGTACGAGCTATTATTTGTCGCTCTTCTTCGGGCAACTCTCTAATCGTTTTTAGTACATCTTCGCTAAGTATTACCGGATGATTGGCAGTTAATCGTTGTTCCATTTTTCGCTATGCTATTGTTTGTTGCAAAGATACACATCGTTGCGTGCAAAATATCTGCACACATATATTAAATTATGAGAAACGAACACTATTGATTCACTGTTGTGTGCCTCGTAGATTTTTTGTACTTTTGCAAGTCGTAATGTCTTTATGCGGCAAGTATTAATAGATAATACACATACATATATATAAAATGGCAATAGAACTTAAGGGCCTTACAAAACGTAAGGACAACTACTCGCAATGGTACAATGAATTGGTAGTCAAGGCTGATTTGGCCGAACAATCAGCCGTGCGCGGCTGTATGGTTATAAAGCCTTATGGTTATGCGATATGGGAAAAAATGCAGCAGACATTGGACCGTATGTTCAAGGAAACAGGCGTGCAAAATGCGTATTTTCCTCTGCTTATCCCTAAATCTTTCTTGTGCCGTGAGGCTGAACATGTCGAGGGCTTTGCCAAGGAATGTGCTGTTGTCACTCATTATAGGCTCAAAAACGATCCAAATGGCAAAGGCGTTGTTGTAGACCCGGAAGCTCGTCTCGAAGAAGAGCTTATTGTGCGTCCTACCAGTGAGACCATTATCTGGGGTACCTACAAAAACTGGATACACTCGTGGCGTGACCTGCCTTTGCTTATCAATCAATGGGCAAACGTGATGCGATGGGAGATGCGTACGCGTATGTTCCTACGCACAAGCGAGTTCCTTTGGCAGGAAGGCCATTGCGCACATGCCACAGCCGAAGAAAACGAAGCTCGAACAGTACAGATGATAAATGTATATGCAGACTTCGCCGAAAAGTATATGGCCGTCCCGGTTATTCGTGGCGTAAAAACCCCTACCGAACGTTTTGCCGGCGCACTCAATACTTACACTATCGAAGCTATGATGCAAGATGGCAAGGCACTTCAATCCGGGACGTCACACAATCTCGGGCAAAATTTTGCAAAGGCCTTTGACGTAACTTTTGCCAATAAAGACAATAAGCCCGAATATGTATGGGCAAACTCTTGGGGCGTATCTACTCGACTGATGGGTGCCCTTATCATGACGCATAGCGATGATAACGGATTGGTATTGCCTCCCCACTTGGCTCCAATACAGGTGGTAATAATCCCCATATATAAGAATAATGAGCAGTTGCATGAAATATCGGCTGTCGTTGAGCCAATAGTTGCCCAACTTCGCGCTGCCGGAGTAAGCGTCAAGTTCGATGATGCTGACAACAAGCGCCCAGGCTTCAAGTTCGCCGATTACGAACTCAAGGGCGTTCCTGTGCGTCTCGTTCTCGGCACACGCGATGTCGAAAATGGCACTGTCGAAATCATGCGTCGTGACACCTTGGAAAAATCGGAGGCTCCGCTCGAGGGTATTGCCGATCATGTTGTCAGACTTCTGGAAGATATACAGGCTAATATTTTCCAAAAAGCCTTGAAACTGCGTGAGAGCAAAACGTATATCTGTGACGATTACGAGGAGTTTAAGCAGCGTATCGAGAATGGCGGTTTCTTTCTTTGCCATTGGGATGGTACGGCCGAAACCGAAGAGCGTATCAAAAATGAAACCAAGGCAACAATTCGCTGCATACCGCTGAATGGCGATGACACCCCGGGCAAATGTATGGTGACCGGTCGTCCGTCGGCACGCCGTGTTGTTATTGCCCGAAGCTATTGATATTAGTTGGAGAATCTCACCACAGACACCCATGGCAGTTTTCGCACAACACAAAACATCGGTCAAAACGAATACGGCTTTAGAGGATAATTTGTCAAAGAAAAGACAGTCTGAGTCATCGCCCAAACCGAGCGATTGTAGTGATGGTTATGAGCATAAGCATCAACCGGCAACCATTGCAATAGTCGTACCCTGCTACAACGAGCAGGAGGCTCTGCCATTGACTATTCCGAAAATGCTGCAAATATTGCAGGATATGTGGGACTCGGGACTTGCGACAGATGACAGCTATATATTGTGTGTCAATGACGGCAGCCGTGATGATACATGGAATTTGTTAAAGCAAATGCATTCCGATGACAAAAGGATCAGAGCCATTTCTTTAGCCCATAATCGTGGCCATCAAAATGCTCTTTTAGCAGGACTAATGTTCGTGCGTGGTCGTTGTGATGCCGCTATATCCATTGATGCAGACCTGCAAGATGATCCATTGGCTATGATTGAGATGGTTCGTCGCCACTTGGAAGGTGATGACATTGTGTATGGAGTTCGTTCGTCTCGCAAAACCGATTCATGGTTCAAGCGCACTACGGCTCATGCCTTTTACCGGTTCCAAAAGTCTATGGGACTGAACACCATCTATGACCATGCGGATTATCGGCTGATGAGTGCTAAAGCACTTGATATGTTGGCTGAATATGGCGAAACCAATCTTTTTTTACGTGGTATAATTCCAAATATCGGCCTTCAGCACTCGTGTGTATATTACGCGCGAACGGCACGTGTAGCCGGCGAATCAAAGTATCCTTTGGGCAAAATGCTGTCGTTATCAATAGATGGCATAACGTCTTTTTCGGCCAAACCTATGCGTATTATTTTTGGCGTTGGGTTGGCTTTAATGATTATTGATATCATTGTTGCCATTTGGGTATTGATAGCGTATTTTAATAACAATAGCGTATCCGGATGGGCGTCACTGATATTATCTGTATGGTTTCTCGGCAGTCTTATTTTGATGGCTGTGGGCATAGTCGGTGAATATGTGGGAAAAATATTTATGGAAGTTAAGCATCGACCTCGTTATGCCATAGGGGAAGAACTATGGGACTAATGGCTTTGTATAATGGATAATAAGGCTTTTATAAATACTTTATCACGTTCTTGCGGGTTGGACACCAAGCGTACCGGTGTGCTTGCCGATGCGCTTAAGGACATTATCGTTCGGTCGCTTACAAATTTGGACGATGTTGCTATACCGGGGTTTGGTACTTTTAGCTCAATAAAGACCAATGAGTATATTGATACAGACCCCGCTACAGGACATCGTATGCTGATGCCGCCAAGCGTCAAGGCTTCATTGCGCGTTAGTTCCGGGCTCAAGAAGGCCGTACTTAAATCAATCAAGGATTGATATGGCACAGATAATTCCGTTAAATCGTTTGGCCGAGATATTGGCTACACGTGTCGGCATTTCCGAAGCTGAGGCACAACGTTTTATTCAGCTTTATTTTGAAACAGTATCGTATGGTCTTGTATCCGGAGGAGATGTATCCATCAAAGGATTGGGAATATTTTCTCGCACATCTGACACTGAATCGGCGGTTATGTTTACGCCTGACGAGTCGTTAGTAAAGGCGCTTAATGCTCCATTTGAGGCGTTTATCCCTGTGCCTATACCAGGAGATGTTGATGCTCCTTCCGATATACCTGAAGAAGATATAGATTCGCAGGAATCATCAGGCATCCATAATACGCAGCAAGAGGAGCGCAGCTCCGGAACAAATGCAGTCGATAATGGTTATTCTCAAGAGCCCCATGAATCCATTCAATGCACGTGTACTACTGTCTCAGAAACCGGTGATGGTAAATCCTCAAAAGAAGATCTTCGCATAAGTTCCTATCAAGCCGAAACAAATTCTGAACAGACAAACTCTGAGCAGAGTGGTCGTGTATGCGAACAACCGGTTTCAGAAAACAAAGATTCGAACGCTAATACCGAAACCTCATATCCTGACAACGATATATCTAAGCAGGATATGTACGCGGATTCGGATAATACAGATGTCGATGATGTTGATGATGAACATGCCGAAGTATATATCCTTCCTCGTCGTAAATGCAGATCTATACTATGGGCTGTATTAGGATTTTTGCTTGGAGTCTTGATCGGAACTGCTGTCGGTTTTTATTTTCATGATGAAATTGGCCGATATATCGAATCTACATCTGATGTCGTTGTGTCAAAGCCGGATGTGACGATCCCCCCGACCATAACAGCCGCCTCTGAGATTGAGGCAAAAAAGGATACATGCGCATCCGATACACATAATATAGTTGCCGAAAAAGCTCATATCGAGCCCAGATACGATATAGTCACTTCTCATCAGTTCCTTACAACTTTGGCAAAAAAGTATTATGGGGTAAAAGATTATTGGGTATATATTTACGAAGCCAATAAATCCCGGTTACGTCATCCTGACCGCATTAAGCCGGGTACGCGGATTCTGATCCCTGAAATTACAGAATTCCTTCCAGACCCTACACCGACAGAAGCCAATATACGACAAGCTCGGCAATTAGCAATACAAATTTATGATAGGTATAACTAAAAGGCTCGGCGCTTTATTCGATCTTGACGGGGTGTTGATAGACTCCGAAGGTATATATACCGAATTTTGGAGCGGTATTGACGCGTTATATCCAACAGGGATATACGATTTTGCTAATGTAATCAAAGGTTGTACCCTACCCTATATTCTTGATACATATTTCCCGGATCAAGGAAAACAACAGAATATCAAACAACTTTTAAAGCAGCACGAGCAATCTATGAAATACTGCTTATTTGACGGTGTGTTTGATTTTGTCTCAGCGTTGAAGTCGAAAGGTATTCCAATGGCTATTGTGACCAGCAGTACGCGCCTTAAGATGTCACATATGATAGAGCTATTACCGGATTTTGCAGCTATGTTCGCGGATATTATTACCTCGGAGGATGTGTGTCACGGGAAGCCCGATCCGGAAGGTTATATTGTTGGAGCACAGCGCATAGGGGTTGTCCCGGAAGAATGTGTTGTGTTTGAAGACTCAATTAACGGATTGAAAGCCGGACGCGCTGCCGGTGCTTTTGTTGTAGCTATAGCGACTACAAATCCGAGGGAAATACTGAATGATTATGGAGACGTTGTCTTTGACGGATTGAACGCATCCATTATTAATCAAATATTTGAATAAAAAAGAGCATTGCATTAACGCAATGCTCTTTTTATTCGATGACACGTCTTGCTCCTATAAAGCGTTTGCTGTAATAACCTCCATCCGGATAGGTGTCATAGCATATTCCCCTTTGAGCTGCGTGTATAAACTTAATAGTTCCATTGTCTTTGACCTCAACAGCCATAGCAACATGCCCCACCGTGCTGCCTCCGCGACGTCCTCCAAAAAATAATAGGTCGCCAGGGCGCACTTCGCTTAAACTGATGTGCTCGCCTTGTGTATATTGGTCTCGTGATGAGGGACTTAGGGAGATATCAAAATTTCGAAATACAAAGCTCGTAAACCCTGAGCAATCAAAAGCTCTTGGCCCCTTGCCTCCTGAACGATACGGACGGCCGAGGTAATTTTTGGCGTAATCTATGATTTGGTTTACCATCGAATTGCTACCAACAACGCCGTTAATCGCCTCGCGCGATGATTCGTCAAGATTTAGAAACGCCGATGTGGGGTCTTCGATGTTTGAAGTGAGTTGTGATGTGTAGTCCTCGATAACATTTTGGTCTGTATGCATATCAGCACGTGGTTCTATTGCAAGTACTCCAAATGGGTTTATACTTACAAGCAATAGTGCGGATAATGTTAATGCTATCGGTTTCATGTCTGTAGATTGATTTATAGTCGATGGTATTCAGCCCTCTCTTTTCTTTGATACAAAGTTAGAGATTTTTTGTGTAATCTGTTTATTGTCTTAGCTTTGTTTATGGTGTTTTTGCATCCATTAATATTTATGGTCTATTTTCTATTTTTCGGATCGTATATACGTTCGCCGAGATAATGAGCGAGTTTTTTTATGCTTGCATTGGTCTCTCTGAGTTGCTGGATCAACTTGATTTGCTGCTCGAAATTATTACTACTATCCTTCTGTAGATTATTTAATTGCGCTCGCAATAATCGCTCTCTATTTATCAGTATCGCATATTTTAGACTGAACAATGCTTCCGGTAGCTTTTGTGGTAGTGTATCCAATTCGGATGGCATATGGGTCATTTTGCTGTGAATCTTGCTTAAAGCGTGCTTGTTAATAGCCAGTTCTCCGGCAAGGTTACGCACTATGTCGTTTGGATGTGAGAGTAACCTATCACTAAGGTAGTTGCATGCAAACGTCTTGTTTAAGTTATCTCTCATCTGTGCTGTATCATAAGCCAATGTGCGTTCCATCTTTTGAATTTCCTGCATATCTTTGGCTTGTTCTCTTATCTCTTGGCGACGCTTTGCCTCAAAATCAGCGACTTCGTGTTCGACGTTTTCGTTATGGATTTGCCAATCTGTAGCCCAATTGCCGGCGATAATCTTAATCGCTTCCCATAGTTGGGAACATTCAAAAGAGGAGAATGATATATCTTCAGAGGCAAAATCTTGATATACATATTCGAATGCCGATAGCGGTATACTGTTGTTCTCGGAATCGTATGCTTCGCCAATAGTAATCATCCCGAATCGTACTACATAACGCAGTAATTCAATTTCGTATGGACGAATAAACGATGCCGAAGATGTGGTGGAAGACTGAACTGCTGATGTATTTGTAGCTACGGATGTCTGAGGCTGTGCTTCTGCTATAGATTTGTTCGGGTCTGTATCTTGTGGCAAATCTCGCGCATTGGCATTCACTGTAGCATCATAGTGGCGTTTCTCTTCTTTTGCGGCCATAGCTCGCTTAAGCTGAAGCGCCAATGTAGTTTCGTCCATATCCAACGATCGACTACATTCTTGCAAATATATGCGACGGGTTATCGGATCGGGAATACATGCCACGGAATTGATGATATCGGTGATTACCCGCGAACGCTGTAGTGGATCATTCTTTGTCCCGTCAAGCAATATACGGGTCTTGAATCCGATGAAATCTTGTTCGTTATCCTCTATATATCTTTCGACGAACACAGGACTGTTGTGCTGTGCAAAGGTGTCAGGATCGTCCCCGTCCGGTAGCAATAGCACTTTAATGTTCAAGCCTTCGGCAAGGAGAAGATCGATGCCTCTAAGTGATGCCTTAATGCCTGCAGCATCAGAGTCGTAGATTACCGTGACATTCTTTGTAAAGCGGTGCAATAGACGTATCTGTCCTTGCGTCAACGATGTGCCGGACGAGGCGACAACGTTGGTTATGCCGGCCTGACACATCGATATCACATCCATATATCCTTCTACAAGAAAGCACTTGTCTTTGCGTACAATGGATTGCTTGGCCTGGTATAGACCGTAAAGCACCGAAGATTTATGGTAAATCTCGGATTCGGGGGAGTTGACGTATTTCGATATCTTTTTGTCTGAGCGTAATGTCCTACCACCGAAAGCTATGGGACGGCCCGAAACGCTAAATATTGGATATATTACACGGCCTTTGAAGCGATCGTATGTGACTTCTCGATTGTTCTTTGCACACAACCCGGTATCCAATAGGACTTGCTCGCGATATCCTTTGGCTAAGGCTGATTTAAGCAGCTCGTCCGGAGCATCAAGCGCATATCCAAGATGGAAGTGCTTAATCATATCATCGTTGATGCCGCGTTCCTTGAAGTAACTAAGGCCTATCTCACGCCCGTTTTCAGTATTATGGATATTATGCTCGAAGTGTTCTAAAGCAAAAGTATTCACGGCCATCATTGACTCGCGCCTGTTTTCGGCCTCACGTTCTTCTGCAGACACTTCGTGTTCTTTGACTTCTATGCCGTATTTGCGAGCAAGGTATTTGAGCGCATCGTAGTATCCGATGTTCTCTATTTTCATTATAAAGTTGACCGCCGACCCTCCTTCGCCGCAGCTGAAGCACTTGCATATTCCGCGACTGCGCGAAACCGAGAATGACGGTGTCCGCTCGTTGTGGAACGGACATAGCCCTATGTAGTTGGCCCCTCGGCGCTTAAGACTTACAAAGTCACTAACTACTTCAACAATATCTGCTGCGTCAAGTATTCGTTGCCGTGTTTCGTCGTCAATCTTTTTCATAATGTATAGCGAAGTTACAAAAAAAGTCTGTATCTTTACATAAGTAATGTAGATAAAATCCAAGTTTCACAATAATATAAACCAAACTAAAGATAAAATGCATCTTAATAGACTTTTAGCGACTGTACTTGTTGCTTTTGCCATACCGATGGTGTGGTCGCAGCGTTTTGCCGTGCTGTCAGACATACATGTGACGCCCGTCAACGCCAACGATGTTCAGTTGCGACGTGCTGTTGCCGAAATCAATGACGGCAATTATGACGCCGTCATTATTGACGGCGACCTGACAAACGAGGGCAGCGACGAGCAGCTGGCCAACGTGAAATCCATAGTGTCTGCAATCCGTGTTCCTCTGTATGTATTGCCCGGTAACCACGAAAACAACTGGAGCCAAAGTGCAACCAAGACGTTTGTAGACACTTTCGGCAATGATCGCTTTGTATTCAAAATTGATTCGCTGGTGGTTATAGGCATCAATTGCGGCCCGTTCATGAAGATGGGAGACGGCCACATAAAACAGGAGGACTTGCACTGGCTTAAGTCTACGCTTGACAGTTTGGCAACTCCCGGTACAAAAGTCCTGTCTTTTAATCGCTACCCCATACGTCAGAACGATCTTGACAATTGGCGCGATTACGCCGATATATTGTTGCAATACCCGGTTATCGCACATATCAATGGCCATTATCACCGCTGGATACGATATGATGTGAGTGATCTCGAGGGCGTTATGGTGCGTGCTCTTGATATGGGTAAGGGCAATTACGGATATTCTATTGTCGATGTGACTCCACAATGGACTCTTGTGTATGACAAGCAGTTAGGCAAAGCCCCGGTGGCTCGTTTTGCGACCTCTAATCGTATGAAGCATACGCCCGTAAAAGACGTTCGTATCGGTTTTGACAAATCAAACATACCATCCGGATATGATATTGTTCGTGTATGGACAGATAGTGCGTCCATATTCACCCGTATAGGCTTTGATGCGGATAATGCGTATTTTGCCACATCTGTTGGTAATGTCCGGGCCTTAAACAAGCGTGACGGTCTGTTGCGTTGGTCTGTGCGTGTCCCTGACGGCGCTTCGGTATTCAGCCGTCCGGTGGCTCTCGGAGGTAAAAAGCATCTTGTAGCTGCACCATATTGTGGCGGTATACTTGTCTTGGATTCGCGGACCGGACACATTACGCGTAATATTGTCAGCAAGGAGGGTCCATACGTTGCGGATGGCGCTTTGTCTCCTGACGGCAAACGCTATATTCAGGGTGGATACAAGCGCATGGAATGCCGTGATGCAGCCAACCCCGCAAAGATTATATGGTCTTATGACTCTATATTCAACTATTGTCAGGCTGCGCCTGCAATAGATGGCAATGATGTAGTTTTCGGTGCATGGGATACCAATCTGCGGTGCCTCGATCTGCGTAACGGACGACTGCGCTGGTATTGGAATAATGGCAAGACTGCAAATATGTTAGGTCCGGGCAATGTTGTACCTGTCGTGACGGAGGACAAAGTCTTTGTCGTTGCCCCCGACAGATATATGACAGCCTTGGATCGTAAAACAGGGAAGCAGCTGTGGCGCAATAATAGCCATAAGTATCGTGAAAGCCTTGGCGTAAGCCGGGACGGATCCAGAGTGTATGCCAAAACGATGGATGGCGAATTGGTCGCGGTAGACTCCCGAACCCCTGATTTCAAGGAGCTTTGGACTGTCGATATGGGCCTTGGATATGAGCATGCACCATGTATTGTGGCGGAAGACAATGCCGGAATTGTGTATGCCGGAAGCCGTCGCGGCATCGTTACCGCCGTAGATCCTGTCGCGCAGAAAGTTGTTTGGAGTATTCCGCTGGGTGTCAGCGAAATTAATGGTATAGATATCGACCCAACAACAGGTGAGATATGGGTTAGCCTTATTGAAGGCACTATCTTCCGCATAAGCCGAAAATAGCCTTTAGGCTACGATATATAACAAGTGCCGTCCGAGGTTTCGGACGGCACTTGTTATATTTGACTACAATTCAATTTAACCTATAAGATTGAATGAATTGCAATGTATCTGATTTATTGATTAGCCTTTAATAGCTGCGATGCCCGGCAGTATTTTGCCTTCAATTGCTTCGAGCAAAGCGCCGCCGCCGGTGGATACGTACGATACCTTGTCGGCAAGGCCGAATTTGTTGATGCAGGCGACACTATCGCCTCCGCCTACTAGAGAGAATGCTCCGTTCTTTGTGGCTTCTACGATGGCATCTGCTATAGCACGGCTACCAGCGGTAAAGTTGTCGAACTCAAATACGCCTGCAGGACCATTCCACAGAATAGTCTTAGCCCCCTTGATGGCTTCTGCGAAGGCTTTGCGTGTCTCGGGTCCGGCATCAAGGCCTTCCCATCCATCGGGAATTTCCATGACGCTGCATATCTGGGTATGGCAATCGTTGCTGAAAGCGTCACCGGCAACGCAGTCTGTGCCGAGTACCAGGTTTACTCCTTTTTCTTTGGCTTTCTTGATTATATCGAGTGCAAGATCCAGTTTATCGTTTTCACAGATAGACGAACCTACTTTTCCGCCAAGAGCCTTGGCAAAGGTATAGGTCATACCACCGCACAAGATGAGGTTGTCAACCTTGTCCATAAGGTTTTCGATAATCCCTATCTTGGTCGAGACTTTACTACCGCCCATAATCGCGGTAAAGGGACGCTTAATGTTGCTCAGGATGTTATCTACGGCCTTGACCTCTTTTTCCATAAGATAGCCCAGCATCTTGTGATCGGCGTCAAAGTAGTCTGCTATAACTGCTGTGGATGCATGGCGACGATGTGCGGTGCCGAATGCGTCGTTTACATATACGTCAGCATAGGATGCAAGAATCTTAGCAAATGCTATTTGACGTTCTTTCATCTCTTTCTTTGCTGCATCGTATGCGGGATCATCTTTTTCGATGCCTACGGGCTTGCCTTCTTCTTCGGCATGGAAGCGAAGGTTCTCAAGCAGCAATACCTCGCCGGGCTTGAGTGCTGCTGCAGCTTCGCTTGCATTGGCGGCATCATCAGCAAATTTAACGTCACGGCCCAAATACTTAGCCACTACATCTATGATTTGCTTGAGTGACAGTTTGGGGTTGACTTTGCCTTTGGGCTTACCCATATGCGACATGATGATGAGCGAACCGCCATCGGCAAGAATCTTTTTCAAGGTGGGAAGAGCTCCGCGAATACGAGTGTCGTCGGTGACGTTGCCGTTTTCGTCCAGAGGCACATTGAAGTCCACACGGACAATGGCGCGCTTGCCGGCAAAGTTAAAATTGTCTATTGTCATAATCTACTGAATTTGTATGTTTAGATATATGTTGATTGTGCGTATTGTAGAATTATCTGTCTTTTCGCGGGACAAAATTAATGAAAAAATTCCATATTTGTCGCTTTTTGCTGCTTAAACGTGCGTTTGTTGTTCTGCTTATGCGTCTATAAGTCCTTTGGCCTTAAGAATCTCTGCCATCTTCTGTGCGGTTTTTTGAGCCTTTGCGGCTGCGGCTTGCGCATAGTCTTCGCCATCTGACGCATATATGATGGATCGTGAGCTATTTACTATTAGTCCACATTCGTCATTGAGCCCGTATTCGCATACTTCTTCAAGGCTTCCACCTTGGGCGCCGACTCCGGGCACAAGGAGAAAATGTCGAGGAACTAATTGTCGTACAGTCTCAAAGGCTTCGGGACGCGTTGCGCCTACTACGTACATCATATTTACCGGATTACCCCATCTTAGCGAGCGCTTAAGTATCCTCTCAAAGATGAAATGTCCGTTTTTGTCTGCTATCATTTCAAAGTCTTCGGCGCTTTTGTTGGATGTCAAAGCAAGCAGTATTGTCCATTTGCCCTCGTAATCCAAGAATGGCTGGACGCTATCCTGCCCCATATAAGGGGCAACTGTGACTGCATCCGCCTGCATCTCTTCAAAGAATGCACGCGCGTACATACGCGAGGTATTGCCTATATCACCTCTTTTTGCATCAGCTATTACAAGATGGTCAGGGTAGTTGTCTTTGATATATTTGATTGTGGCGATGAGTGTCTCCCACCCTTTCATTCCAAGACATTCGTAGAATGCGGTATTCGGCTTGTAAGCAATGCAGTATTTGGCTGTTGCATCAACGATCGCTTTGTTGAATGTGAGGACTGCATCTGTTCCCGTTCCAAGTACAGACGGCATAAGTTTTGGATCCGGATCAAGTCCAATGCAGAGAAATGTGCCTTTGGATTTGATCTGGTTGACAAGTTCGATGCGCTTCATTGTTGTATGTGTTTTATTATAATTCGGCCGCCTTTAGCTTTTCGGCATTTTCAGCGACTGTTAGCCTATCTATACATTCTTGGATGTCTCCATCCATAAATGCAGCAAGATTGTATATCGTGTATCCGATGCGATGGTCGGTAATACGTCCTTGTGGATAGTTGTATGTTCGTATTTTGGCCGAGCGATCTCCTGTAGATACCATAGTCTTTCGACGCGAAGCAATATCATCCATGTATTTGCGATGTTCTTTATCGTAAATAAATGTCCTTAAGCGGCTAAGTGCTCGCTCTTTGTTCTTGGGCTGATCGCGCGTCTCGGTGCATTCTATCAGAATTTCCTCTGTTTCGCCCGTATTAGGGTTGCGCCACATATAGCGAAGGCGTACGCCTGATTCTACCTTATTCACATTCTGGCCTCCGGCTCCTCCGCTACGAAATGTATCCCATTTTATTTCGCCTTCGTTGATTTCAACATCAAATGGCTCGGCTTCGGGCAATACTGCTACAGTTGCGGCAGAGGTATGCACTCGTCCTTGTGTCTCGGTGGCTGGTACTCGTTGTACGCGGTGTACGCCGCTCTCATATTTGAGAACGCCATATACGCCATCACCGCTGACAGCAACGATGACTTCCTTAAAGCCCCCGGCACTGCCCTCGGTGTAACTCGTAATATTGAAAGACCAACCGCGATGCTCACAGAATTTACCATACATTTTCAGTAAATCTCCGGCAAATAGCGCAGCTTCGTCTCCTCCGGTGCCGGCGCGTATTTCGAGAATAGCATTTTTCGAATCTTCCGGGTCGGAAGGTATTAATAGCAACTTAATTTCCTGTTCGGCTTCCGGCAGTTGGGCTGTGGCTGTCTCTATTTGTTCTTTGGCCATAGCTCGAATGTCATAGTCTTCGTCGCTTTCCAGTATTTCTTTGCCGTCGGCTATGTCTGCCAGAAGCTGACGATAATGGTCTGTTGCCTTGGTTAATGCAGACAGATCTTTATACTCTTTGGTGAGAGTGACATACCGCTTTTGGTCAGCTATGACTTCGGGATCAGCCAGAAGTGTCGAGACTTCTTGGAAGCGTGCGTCTATGCCGTCTAAGCGTTCGAGCAATGAGTTTTCGGCCATATTATATAACTCTTGTTTTGCAATTAGTTGTCACCTTTGAATGGTGGCGGCGTGGTCTGATTGGATGATGAAGATGCTGCGTTTGCATCATCTTCGCCATTATCCGATGAAGTTGTGTCATTGCCTTCATTTATGTCACCATCTTTATCCGAGTCGGCTTCATCTTTTTCTTGGTTTTTGTTGAGTGCCATTATCTCGTCACTACGTGATGTCCATTGACGCGGACCGAATATAGCTTCTACATCGGCGGTAAAGATGACTTCTCTATTATATAGAGCATCGGCAAGCTGACCAAGTCCTTCTTTATATTGTGCAAGAATGTTTTTGGCGCGTTCGTATTGTTCATTGATGATGCGTGATACTTCATTGTCTATGATGCGTGCTCGTCCTTCGCTGTATGGCTTGGTAAAAGCAAAATCTTGTCCCGTCGAATCGTAGTAGCTGATATTGGGGATTTTGGAACTCATGCCATACAATGATACATAGGAGTATGCGACCTTGGTGGCCCGTTCGAGATCATTGAGTGCACCGGTAGTTACCTGTCCGATTACCAAGTCTTCGGCTGCGCGGCCGCCAAGCAACGAGCATATCTGGTCAAGCAACGCCTGTGCCGGAACAAGCTGGCGCTCTTCCGGGACATACCATGCGGCGCCCAACGCCTTGCCGCGAGGCACGATGGTGACCTTTATAAGCGGATCGCCATAACGTAGATGCCATGACACTGTGGCATGACCTGCCTCATGAACGGCAATACCTCGTTTCTCTTCGGTAGTGGTAATCTTGTTTTTCTTTTCAAGTCCGCCGATTATTCGGTCGATGGCTGCATTGAAATCTTCGGAGCTGACTATGCTCTTGTTGTGTCGTGCAGCTATAAGAGCGGCTTCATTGCATACATTGGCGATATCTGCGCCGGAGAATCCGGCAGTCTGTCGTGCCAGCAGGTCAATGTCAAGCGCTTCATCGTATTTTATGTCGCGCAGGTGAACCTTGAATATTGCTACGCGATCGTTTACATCCGGAAGATCTACGTATATCTGCCTGTCAAAACGTCCGGCTCGCAGTAGGGCTTTATCCAAGATGTCAACGCGGTTTGTGGCGGCAAGACAGATTACACCGCTATTGCTGCCAAAACCATCCATCTCTGTAAGGAGTTGGTTGAGGGTATTCTCTCGCTCATCGTTGCTGCCCATATTGGCATTGCGCCCGCGCGCACGACCTACAGCGTCAATCTCGTCAATAAAAATGATGCACGGAGCCTTTTCTTTGGCTTGTCTGAATAGATCTCGTACACGCGAAGCGCCTACACCCACAAACATCTCAACAAAGTCACTGCCGCTCATACTAAAGAATGGAACGTTGGCTTCTCCGGCAACGGCTTTTGCCAATAGCGTCTTACCGGTTCCGGGAGGTCCTACCAACAGTGCACCCTTGGGAATCTTGCCCCCAAGGTTAGTATACCGTTCCGGATTCTTAAGAAATTCAACGATTTCTTCGACTTCGGTCTTGGCTTCTTGTAGTCCGGCAACATCCTTAAATGTCACCTTGTTGGCGTTGTCTTTGTCAAATATCTTAGCCTTGGACTTGCCTACATTAAAAACACTGTTGCCGCCGGCACCGGCTGCTCCGCTCATGCGTCGCATAAGCAGGAACCATAGACCGACCAAGAGAATTATCGGTCCAAATGTAAGCAGAATGGTACTTAGCACACTGGACTTGCGATATTCTATAGTCATTGACTTGGGTATATCGCCGTTGGCCTTGGCCTGGTCTATCTTGTCGCCGAGTTTGTCTACGTTGGGGATGATAGTCGTGACTACTGCATCGGATTTATCTGTCGAAGTGTCACGATCCTTGAATAGTTGCTTGGCCATAGCGTCTGTTAAAACGCCTTCGGCCTCGTTCTTATCTATATAGACAACCATCTTCGTAAAATCGCCCTTGTATAAGTAGCTCTCAAAAGTTGAGTAGTCCACTTCACGGTTCATCGAACTGCTGTCCACATAATACATACTGAAAAGAAACAGTATGATTAAGATGTACATCCAAAATATGTTGAATCCGAAGCGATTCTTTGGTCGTTTGTCATTAGGGCGTGAGCCCATTGAGGGTATAGGCATCTTGGTGTCTTGTCGTTCGTTGTTGGAATTAATTCTGGATCTGTCCTGTATCAGTCTAAGTCGGGGATGTCGGTAATATTAGCATCACTCCACAATTCTTCAAGGTTGTAGCGCAAGCGCGCTTCCGGTAAAAATATATGTACGAGTGTATCGCCATAGTCTATTACAATCCATTCGCTATTGGAATACCCATCATAATTATATGGCTTGGTGCCACCATGTTCAAGCACATAATCGCGCACACTGTCTGCTATAGCACCTACTTGGGTGGGCGAACTGCCTTGAGCTATGATAAATTTGGGCGTGGCAGCCGATTCGATATGGCTCATATCAACAATGGTGATGCCGCGTCCTTTGCGTTCGTGTATCCCTTCGATAATAAGTTGCTGTATATCTGTATTCTGTTCCATTATCTTGTTTTAATGCCGGTCGGAAACTAATAGTTTAATCCACTCTCGGCGTTTTATCATACAAAGTTACGTCTTTTTTTGCCATCGGATAGATTCTGCGCAGTTATTATTGTTTTAATAAACAATAATTAAGCCTAAAATCCCTTAGTCGCCACTTCTTGTTACCGAATTCATTCGTATCGTAGTGTCTTGGCCGGTGAAATGCGACCGGCGACCTTTGCCGGTAGTATCAGCACACACCATGCCAAAATGGCTACGCCTACATTTATCATAATTACCCCAACCCAGTCAAATGCGTAAGGCACTTTGTCCAAGTAGTACATTTCCGGGTCAAGTCCTATCGGGTGCCAGCACATCTGTATGTAACCGAATCCTAATCCTATGACATTGCCGATTATAATGCCCCACCCTACAAGCCGCATACAGATGCGCACAAATATTGCATCTACATATCCACGCGTTGCTCCGATTGCACGTAGTAAGCCTATAGCTCGTATCTTATCCAAAATTATAATAAAGAGGCTTGATATAAGAGTGAGACTACCCACACACCACATCAGAATAAAGATTACGATGACATTGGTGTCTAACAGTTCGAGCCAATTGAGGTATATTGCCCCGGTATGGGTAATGTTATCTACAATAGGTACTTCTGCCTTGCCGAGTTGCTGCGCCCGGTCTATAAGGGCTTGCTGTAAAGCCTGAGCTTTTGCCGGTACTATTTCTTGCGGTAAACCATTTATTTCTATTGTATTGCCGGTGCTTTCGCTCACTTTGTTCAGCCGCTGCAACATCCTTAAACTGCCATAAGCAACCGTATGGTCGTATTCGCCAAATCCCGAATTAAAGATGGCTGCAATCTTCATCGGCCTGGCTTTAATGGCTCCGTTTATAAAGAAACAAGCCATAATTTTATCTCCCACATCCAGACGAAGTCTTGATGCAATGTAGGATGATATGACGATATGATCGTCTACCGACCTATCTGTCGCATAATCCGGCATCACACCTTTGATTATGTTTTTTTCCTCAAAGGAAATGTTATGGGCGTGATCATATCCGTATATTATTATGGCGGCAAAGTCGTCTGTCGGTTTTAGTATGGCCGGTTGCCTATATGCCAATGATATATTTGCATGTGGCATAATACTATCGATGGTTCGATGTAGTGCGGCATCCAGTCTAATTGTGCTGTCTGTGCGTCCTGTTAGATAGGAATATGACGGCGTGATGTTTATCTGGGATTCGAAACCTGAAAGCTTGGCTTTGATATCGTGCTTGAAGCCAAGCGCAATTCCGAGGGTAAGCAGCATCACTGCGATGGCACAAGCTACGCCTGCGATGGCGATGATACTACCTGTACGTGCGCTTCGCGTTCCGCTGATATGACTCAAGCGGTTCGAAATCCATCTTCCGGAAGATGTCATTATGCTGTGGTCACAAATTTTGACATTCTTCGAGCCATAATGCCGAATTTGCATCACTGGGCATTCGCCAGTCTCCGCGTGGCGACAGGCAAACCGAGCCTACCTTGGGACCGTCAGGAAGGCATGAACGCTTAAACTGTTGGTTGAAAAAGCGGCGGAAAAATATTGTCAGCCATTTTTTTATAGTCGCATCATCATATTTGCCGCCGAATGCCGTACGTGCCATATAGTATATGCGTGAGGGTCCATACCCATAACGAAGTACGTAGTATAGGAAGAAGTCGTGCAGTTCGTATGGTCCTACGAGGTCTTCTGTTTTTTGCGTAATGTTGTCATTACTATCGGCAGGTATGAGTTCCGGGCTTATAGGTGTGTCTATAATGTCGGCAAGTACATCGTGCAACTTGATATCGCCATCTTCTTGTGCCCGATGAGCAAAAGTGTATACAAGGTGGCGTACGAGAGTCTTGGGCACACCGGCATTGACGGCGTACATTGACATGTGGTCGCCGTTATAAGTCGCCCACCCCAATGCCAATTCTGATAGATCGCCTGTACCAAGCACCATTCCTCCGCTTTGATTGGCTATATCCATTAGTATTTGTGTACGCTCGCGTGCCTGACAATTCTCGTAGGTGACGTCTCTAACCTCGGGATTGTGTCCGATATCTTTAAAGTGCTGTAGCACTGCTTCACGTATAGGAATCTCACGTATCGTAATCCCAAGATGTCGCATCAATTCGATGGCATTGCTATATGTACGTCCAGTAGTCCCGAAACCGGGCATCGTTACGCCTATAATACCTTTGCGATCAATGCCAAGGCTATCAAAGGCATGTATTGCCACCAATAGTGCCAACGTAGAATCAAGACCGCCCGAGATGCCTATAACGAGATTACGTGTATGTGTAGCTTCCAGACGTTTGCTTAGTCCGGCCGACTGGATATTGATTATATCTAAACAGCGTTTACCTCTGCTGTCTGTATCGTGCGGCACAAACGGTTGCGTGTCGATTTGTCGCATCAGAACTTCGCCGGCATCATCAATAGGCTTGGCATCAATACCTATGACACGCACTGTTTTCAGCGCCTGAGCGGCTGCACAATCGTGAAATGAGCCGCAATGTATTCGGTCTCGACGTATTGCGCGGATGTCAATATCTGCTATTTCGTAATGTGATTGACGCTGCCAGCGCTGCGCCCGGGCAAGTGTGCATCCATTTTCGGTTATCATTGCGATGCCATCAAACACAAGATCGGTAGACGACTCTCCGTATCCGCACGATGAGTACACGTATGCACATATACATCGTGCGGATTGCTGTTTGACTAAGTCGCTGAAATATTCATATTTACCTACGATGGCGTCTGATGCTGAGAGATTAAATATTACTTCTGCGCCTAATAAGGCAAGTTGGCTGCTTGGTGGAATTGCCGTCCAAAGGTCTTCGCATATCTCTATTGCAAAGTGTACGCCGTCTACATTGAGCAGTGCGGATGCCGATAGTGGTACATTTTGACCGGCAAATTCTATTGTCGTGTCTATATTCATGCCGGATGTCCACCAGCGTTTTTCATAAAACTCGTTGTAGTTTGGTATGTATGTCTTTGGAATAAGTGCTTTAAGTTCTCCATTGCAAATAATTGCTGCGCAATTATATAACGCTGTACGAAATCTCACGGGGACACCTACGATAATTGTGCAATTAAGAGTGCGTGATTCGGTTAGTAGTAGCTTGATTGCTTTTTCAGCAGCATCCAGCAATAAGTCGCTATGAAATAGATCTCCGCAGGTGTATCCCGTGATACATAGTTCGGGAAATGCCGCAATACGCACATGTTTGGCGGCAAGTTCGCGTGCCATAGCGATGATTGCTTCGGTATTGGCGTGGACATTACCTATCGTAACCGATGGCACGGCTGAAGCCACTCTAAAGTATCCTTGTTCGGATGGTGTCATATTATATATGGTTATATGGCCATTTATATATGGCTGTAGGACCTTCTCGAATTGTGTAAAACTCGTTTATAAATCGAAATGCCGAATGGTTGTTCGGTTTTATTTCTTTGTTTTTTTGCTATTCTTAGTCGTCTTCGTGGATTTGGAACTCTTTGTAGACTTGGAGGCTTTTGTCGTTTTGCCGGATTTGCTTGATTTTGTCGATTTAGAGCTTTTGGCAGATTTGCTATTCTTGGACGAAGATGTGGTCTGCGCTTTATTATAGTCTGCTTGGGTCTTACCGGCCAGCTTGGTCAGATCATATCCGTCTTTTTTGCATTTCTTCTCCATACGTTCGATGCGTTTTTCCAACTGTGGATGCGAACTGAAAAGCTGGTTAATCATATTGGAACCGGCCGAAGATGCGCCTTCAAGTTGTTTCAGCTTTTTGAACGATGCGGCCATTGCAGCCGGATTCTTACCATGTTTTTTCAGAAATTCATAGCCGTAGTCGTCTGCATTATTCTCCTGCTTTTGAGAGTAGCGCGCATTGACAAGTGCTTCGCCTAATTGTCCAAGCTGCGAATCTGTAAGTTGTGCCACTACGCCGCCTCTTGATGCGATCCCGTCTTTAAGCGCCGAAGTCATCAAAGCGGTCTGAAATGCCTTACGTGAATCTCGGTGTGCTACGTGTCCCATCTCATGTCCTATAACACCAAGTAGCTCGTCATCATCCATAGCGTCCATCAATGCCGAGTACACGCGTACACTGCCGTCTGCACATGCAAAAGCATTAACCTCGGCTGCCTCATAGACCTTGAAATTGAGCGGTGTACCCTCAACGTCTGTCAATCCTTGAGTGAGTGTACGAAGCCGGATGACATACGGCGATGTTTCGGGCAAAACTTTATTTGTCGAATCGCTATGCTCAATGTATTCGTGTACATAGGCATTGATTTGTTCATCGCTTAGCGTGAATGCTTGTACGGCCTTCTGCGCCCCGCTTATCAGTCGCGAAAAATCTATTTGCGCTCTAACGGCAGGTACGGAGGAAGCTAAAATTGCGATGGCTATAAAGACTGTTCTAATTGCCTTTTTCATCTTTTGTGACTGTATTATTTTTTGAAAAAGAATCTTTGACGTGTATCGTATTGTTTATTAACCGTTGTCTGATACGTTCTGCATTAATATACGAAGTCTCGACCGAGGTATTTTTCGCGAACTACCGGATTCTCGGCCAGTTGGCGCGATGTGCCTTGGTAGAGTATACGGCCTTCGAATAGCAGGTAGGCACGATCTGTAATACTTAGTGTGGCGTGGGGGTTGTGGTCGGTTATCAGAATACCGATATTCTTTTCTTTGAGTTTGACGACTACGGATTGTATGTCTTCAACGGCTATAGGGTCAACTCCGGCAAAGGGCTCGTCAAGCATTATGAATTTCGGATCTATAGCAAGGCAACGTGCTATCTCGGTACGACGCCTTTCGCCGCCACTTAGTCGACTTCCGAGGTTGTGCCTTACTTTTTGGAGATTGAATTCGTCTATAAGGCTTTCGAGCTTAGCTTTTTGGTATTCTTTGGGCTTGCCTGTCATCTCGAGTACTGCACGGATGTTATCTTCTACGCTAAGGCTGCGAAAGACCGAGGCGTCCTGCGGCAGATAGGCAATGCCGCATTGCGCACGCCTATATACGGGATAAGAGGTGATATCGGTGTCATTGAGGTATATACGCCCGGCATTGGGCCTTATCAGACCGGTGGTCATATAGAATGTCGTTGTTTTGCCCGCTCCGTTGGGACCGAGCAGTCCGACAATCTCGCCTTTGGTGACATTTATTGACACATGGTCAACAACTGTGCGTTTGCCGTAGACTTTCACAAGGTCATCCGTACGCAGCATTGCTTCGCTGTCATCATCTTCCATCGGACTTGCCGAGTCCGCAACTGTGGCTTTGTAGTCATCGCCTCGGCCTTTCTTGCCGATATGCGGAAGGACTATTTTGGGCAGCGAAAACTTGGGTACTGAAATCTTCATGTCGGATAATTTATTGTGGCGTATTGTGCGAACGGCGTAGTCGGCTTTCTATATAGTCTGTCAGCAAGTTGATGGCAACGGTGTTGCTTCCGCCCTGGGGCACAATAAGGTCGGCATAACGCTTCGACGGTTCAATATGTTGCATGTGCATAGGTTTGAGTACGCCTTGATAGCGGTCAATAACCATTTGTGGCGTACGACCGCGTTGGATGCAATCACGCGCAATGACTCTTATCAGTCTGTCGTCCGGGTCTGCATCTACAAACACTTTAACGTCCATCATTTCGCGCAAGGAGGGTTCGCACAAAACCAAAATACCTTCGACTATGACAACTTCACGCGGCTCTACGTGTACCACTTCGGGCTGGCGCGTGCATGTCAGATACGAATACGTGGGCATTTCGACACTTTGGCCATTACGAAGCATATCCAAGTGCTTGCGAAGCAACGGCCATTCGATGGCGGCGGGTTCGTCAAAATTGATTTTACTACGCTCTTCGGGCGGAATATGGCTGGAGTCTTTGTAGTACGAGTCTTGCGGCAATACTGCGACTTCTCCGGCCGGAAGTGCGTTGATGATCTTATTAACGACTGTGGTCTTGCCCGAGCCGGTTCCACCGGCTATACCTATGATAAGCATATCTATTTCAGATGATTGGGTTATGCATACAAATTATTTGACGCCACCATAATAGACAACGCCTTACTTTTTTCAGCAAAAATACGAATAATTTTTTGATTGGAAGCTCTCTCGGCAGTCTTTTGTATACACAAATTTCCGGCCCGACAATCGTCCGAATGTGTAATCGGATGACTATCGGGCCGGCTCAAAGGTGTATCTTATTATTTATCGCTGTATTATCTACCGCCGGCTGTCGATCGCTGTGTCTCGGCATCGGCATTGATCAGCTTGTTCACGCCTTGTTTCTGTCGTCCCCACTGGACGTTGTAGGATATACGCAGGTAAGGCATTCTCATATCCATACGCGTGTGTTTTTCATTAGTGTTATAGCGGCTGATTTGTTTCGAACCTTGGTCGTATCGTCCGAAGGGCATAATAACACCACCGCCGAAACTCCAGTTTTTCCAGTCGTATGAAAGCATAACGACAGAAAGGTTCTCGCCCCAAGAGATTGTTTCACCGAAAAGGTCTTGTGCCGAATGCTGGTACATGGTCGTCAGCGTGACCCCCCAGTGCGATAGCATTGCGGAAACGCTACCGCTCCAATCGTGGTTGTAGTGTGTATAACCATTGCCGCGCATACGTTCGGCACGATAGTCGATAGTTCCGTTGACCATAAACCACCCCGGAATGACGTCCACCTGCGGCGAGAAGCGTAGCAGCAGTTGTTGGAAGCCGCGACTATTCTCGTATGACGTCACCAGTCGGTCTCCGTCCCAATACATATATGGCGCGATGGCATTGGGCGAGGTGAAGCCGTTGATACTGAACGAGCCTATGACGCGTGGCAGCGTGAAGTTGTAACGCAGCGACAGCATATACGAGGACGATGTCTCCAGATCCGGATTGCCGATGCGCCACTGGAAGCCGTCAAGCTGCTGTGCTGCAATATTGGTCTGCATCAGCGTCGGCGCGGTATGCCAAGAGGTGAAGTTGAGGCGCAACTGGTGCTTGTTGTTTATGGAATAAGTGGCGGTAAATTGGGGGCGCGTATTCCACGAGCTATTGCCCTGCCCTGTCTCGGCAAATTTGAATGAAGTGAAATCAGCTCCCATGCCGGCGGTCAGCGATAATTTATTTATACGGTGATAGTACTCCGCAAAGAAGTATGCTTTATCCTGACGCTGATGGAAGATCTCACCCTCAAGGTTGTCGTACTGCGAACGGCTGCGGCTATATTTATAGGATGCACCGGCTATCAAACGACCGTTGTCCCAGCGCTTGATATAGTCTGCTTCCATGGCATAGCCCTGGTTGCGGTCATAGATGTCGGTAGAGACATTTGTAATGACATCTCCGGAAGCTGCATCGCGCTCCAAATAACTACTGTAGGTGCGTTCCATGTTCCAAGTCGCGTTCAAGTCTACCACAAGAGACTGGCGATGCGAGAATTTTTGCTCTAGATAAGCGCCAAACGTGGGCGAGGTTCCGCGGCGACCTGTTATGTCCTGCAACAAGATATCCGGGCGTCCGTCGCTCAACGACATCAGTCCGTCATATTCGTCGCCTGTTTTGAAGTCCCTGTTTATGGCGAAGCCTACGTAGATGGTTGTTGTGTCTGGCTTTATATAGCTGTATGTCAGATTGGCACCTGCAAAACTATTATCCAACGTACCTCCTTGAGGTCTTTCGTTGCGACTTAACGAAGTACCGTCTGCAAATGTAAAACGCTCGGTATAGTCGCGGTATATATTGATTCCGTCGGTAAGCTTGTATTCACCGCCAACTTCCCACTGCGAGCGTCCGTAATTGAACTTTGCGTTGGCATTGTATTGTCCCCAAGCTACCGTTAGTGCCGGCATAGCGTCCGCCATTAACGAGCCGCCGGCATCAGGGTTGCGTACTATGAAATTCAGCACGGCATAGGCGCCATTATAGCGCAGTCCCGGCTCGGTAATCCATTCAACGCGCTTGATACTCTGAGGAAGTAGCGCTTTCACTTGTTTGACGGTAGCCTCACGTCCGTTGATACGCACTTGCACGCTCTGTCCGGCCGAAGTCACCGTCCCCATCACTTCGTTGACCTCCAAAGACGGAATCATCATATTGCGTAGCAATGTCATACCATTCTTGGAATGCTCGATGGCGCTACTGCTCGGAAAATACAAGTCCATATCGGATTTACGTACAACTTTAGGCGCTTGTATAACCACTTCTTGCAGTTCTTCAATCTGTGTAGTATCACTCTGCGCTTGTATCGTGTCCGCCGGCACATTTTGTGCCGCAGCGGGCAGGCATATTGCCGAGAGAACGAGTGCCGAGAGTGTCGGTTTTATTGATTTGATTGGTTTCATTATTTTTGCACTTGTTTTTATTGTCTTGTTCCTTTAGATGGCCTCCACATATTTGACGCAACAAGGGGCGTTTTGTGACATCACCTCACAAAAAAAGCAGAAGCCGTATTGGCTTCTGCTTACAAAAGTATTTAGATGTCGACCTGTTATGTAGAATTATCCAACGCTATTTTTTGAAGAAATAAGCGGTTTTACCTCCGATGCGGAGTATGTACGTTCCCATAGGAATAGTTGTAATGTCTATCGTTTGCACATTTGCTCCTTGTCCCTGCATCTGCATCACAGGAGCGCCGTTCAGTCCATATATCTCGATATTGTCGCTTAGAATATCCGAGCTTTCTATGGTCACGGATGAAGTCGCATACGTCGGATAAACCTTGAAAACATCGGTCGTATTATCCCGAACATCCACTACCGCACTTGTGCCGTTGCTTATAGGCGCGACGGTCTTGGCTGTTTCTTTTGTGATAAGGTCGTTGGATGAGGCGTATACGGCGCGGACGCGATACTGCAAGTTTTGAGGATTGTGCTTGGTGACGTATGTACATACAGCCTCGGTTTGTTCGGGAGTTTCCCGACGTCCGAAGGCAAAACCTTTCTGTCCGAAGTTGTAAGTACCGGGGATTTGTGCTTCCGTCCCGGCCAACACCATATCCAGTCCTACTATATAATATAAGTCTTCGGGCGTTTGCCAATCAATGCCGTTGGCGCTATATTCTACCACATAGTAAGATACAGGCTCGCGCGAGGCACCACCATCGTCTGCAGCATCGAAGTTAATGTCTACACGCCAGTTGCCTTGATTGGCACCGCTACCGCTATAATACTTGACATTAGGTTGTCCGAGGTCTACAGGATAGTCGTGCTGTGCCGTCTCTGTGCCAATAGGCACTTCGTACATATCGCGAGGGCTGTACATGCCGAACAGGACTTCGGCCTCAATCTCGTGCCCGATGCAATACTCGTACGTCACATTGTAGTCGCGTTCGAAGGTGAAGGTATACGAAGGCTGAAATACATACGTTACATTGTCGTTTTCGTCATAGTGAACATCCGGGTCGATGAATTGTTCGGATATAATGTTGCCTTCTTTGTCTCTTATGTATATTATATAGCAATTGAAGTCTTTGACGTCATTGTCATTAATTTCGTTCAACTGTTCTTCTGTCAGCGAATTGAAGGACACCGTTGCTATAAAGTGCGTGATGTCTGTATGGCCTTCATTATACCCGGTTTTGATGCTTGTCTTTAGTGCAATATCGGGCATAGTGTAACGTATGCGAAACAAGCCGCCGTCACAATCGAGCGCATACAGCGTGAGTGTGCGTCCGTCCAGATAATAATCGCAGGCTGTAGTTTTGATATTGGATTGAGAATGAACGCTGTATTTATCTGACACACGCCCGATGCAGGCCGTCTGTTTACCTTTGCCGTCTCCGTTGGTAAAATCTGTACCTTCGGTGTAGTCTGTCAGCGTAATCATCGGCGTATTCCAAGACTCGGTATGGTCTTCCAAGTTGTTTATGTCATTGCAGAAGTTTATGCTCAGCGCAAGTTTGCGGTCTGAATATACAAAGTGCCGCTGACCTATGCCATTGGGTGCGCCCAACCCGGTAGACGACAACCTATCGATAAGCGCCCCGTCCGCGGAGTAATGGCTGCCGTACGAATTGTTTGTTTTGATCCAGAACGAGCCGTCTTCTTGCGGATCTATGCATGCATAGGCGTCCGTGATTCCAAGATATGGCAATGTGATAATCTTTTCGGCCCTAAGTTGCCCGTCCGTACCGATGGCAAGTACTCGGACAAACGTCGTATTACCATTGTCCTCAAGCAGATAGATGTTACCATTGCTCGGATGAGAACACATGTCTTTGACATCGTCTGTCGAATCATAATTCTCCCTATACACTTTCACCGGAGCGCTGTCTTCACTGTCCCAGCGGTAGATTGTCGCTGTCGTGCCGACAATAGCAAGTCCGTATATCTTATCCTTGAAGCGACAAAGATGTTTGAGTCGCTCGCTTATGCCCGTAAGGTCAGCTTCGCGTACCAGCGAATACTTTACATGCTTCTCGTTGTCATCGACTTTGTCTATGCCTCCGTCATTAATAATTTTGACCGAAGCAACGCCGTTTTCGTAGGCAAGTATCCATAGGTGCGTACCAAGTGCCGTCATGTCATAGCATGCATTGGCGGCTATATTGTCTGTCTGCCCTTGGGACGGCCACCAGCCACGGACATATTGACTGGTCTTTGAGTCGTGTGATGCTGTACCGGGTATCAGAAACCGGTCTGCCTTCGCCTGAATTACAGAGGCTAAGATTACTGCGCCAAGCATAAAATGCCGGCATAAGCATTTGAATGTCAAGTTCATGATTTGTCTTGTTAATTGATTAGATACCTGAAATTTAAACACTCGTTACGCTATCGTATGGTGTGCCGCACAATCTGCGACAAAGGATTACACCATACGTGTATGCCATTAGATGGCACACTTATCGCTTTTAAAGAAATTTTTTTGTACTACGGAAAAAACCGTACCTGAATGAGTTTGACGAGGTGTCGTTTGATATCCCTCGCTTTATTGTGCGTGCAAATTTATAAACTCTTGCAATATCCGAAAAACCAATTAATGTTTATTTGTTTATTTTTAGCTAATTTTACATAAAGAGACTCACTTTTATTCTCAATAAAATAGTGAGAATTTGAGAATTAATGAGTATTTTTGCAACGAAAAGGCATGAAATATTTTCGATATCATGCCTTCGATATAAACGACTGAAAATTAGCATATAATACATTTATGACACACACAACAACATCTATGCTTAAGCGCTGTGGCGTCATTGCCGCAAGTGCCTTTATGTGTATGGCTATGGCCGTCGATGTTCCGGCACAACGGCTCACCATACTGCACACCAATGATACTCATTCGCACATTGACCCCGATGACAATAATCTTGGAGGTATTTTGCGACGTAAAGTAGTTATAGATAGTGTGCGTGCCTGTGACCCTTATGTAAGTGTTGTTGATGCGGGCGATATTGTACAAGGCACGCTTTACTTCAATATATATAAGGGCGAAGTTGAGAATTCGTTGATGAATGAACTGGGATACGATATTCGTATTCTGGGCAATCACGAGTTTGATAATGGCTCGGAGCAACTTGCCGAGAATCTTCGCGGAAGCCATGCTACACTACTGTCCACCAATTATGATTTCAGCGGTCCTCTCGCCGGGATGTTCCAACGATATCGCATCGACACCATAGGCGAAAAACGTGTGGGATATATTGCCCTCAATCTCAACCCCAAAGGTATGATTATGGAGGGTAGCTACGATGGAGTACGCTATCGTGACATCATTAGTAGTGCCAATGCGGCCGCCGCATATCTTAAACATGTGGAGGGTGTGGATGCGGTCATTGCCATTACGCACATTGGTTATAATCCGGACGGCGAAGGCACTATCGGTGATGTAGCTCTTGCTAAAGCATCCAAAGATATAGATGTCATCATCGGAGGACATAGTCACGATGTCATCGACCCGGCACATCCTAAGGCCGGAATGCCCTGGCGGATAGCCAATGCTAACGGCGACAGCGTCTTGGTCGCTCAGACAGGTCGATACGGAGTTTATGTTGGTCGTATTGTCCTAAACTTGTCGGACAACAATAGCACCGAATACTCGCTTATTCCGATTGATGCGCGTCTTGACGGGCGTGTAGACCGCGAACTTGATAAGGGCCTTGAACCTTATCGTCACGGCGTGGATTCACTAATGCATGTACCCACGGGACGTCAATCTGCCCTAAATATGTCTGCAGACGGACCGCGTTTACTGAATTTTGTAGCTGATTTCATCTTCAATCGCGGCAATAAGCTTCTTGCTGTTAATGGCTTGGCTAAGGCGGATTTTGCAATCATAAATAAGGGAGGCATACGTCATAATATGGCTAAAGGCGAAATTACTGAAGGCGGATTGATTACAATGATGCCTTTCACTAATTACATACAAGTGGTTGATATCAAGGGCTCGGATCTGATGTCTGTATTCGATGTCATGGCATCAACCAATGGCAACGGCGTCAGCAAAGGCGTTGATGTGGCGTTCGATCCGCAGACAAAGAAAACCGTGTCGGCCAAACTCCACGGCAACGATATTGACCCGAACAAAACTTATCGCGTTGTTACAATCAACTATCTTGTCGGAGGCGGTGACTATATGACCGGTTTTACACGCAGCACGGTTGTCGCTTCTTCAAAGGATAAAGTGTATGACGAGTTGGTGGACTATGTACGCAACGATAAGTCGCTACCTCGTCGCCTTAATCCGGATAAAACCGTACGCATGCATCCTGTTAAATAACGCTTTGTCTCATAACACGATATAATTCAGCCGTCATCGTTCACGATGCCTTGCGCATCGACTATGACGGCTGAAAACAAATAATATGGTATGACTACATCTCGTTTTCTTACAACGTCTACGACAATACTGCTTACGCTCATTACTTCAGTGTACATTGTCGCCGCGCCGGAGTCATCGTCGTCCAAGCACGCTACATCCAAGCATAAGGTCAATATTGCAACTAAGGCTGACGAGGCGACCTGCAACCGATGGGTCGATTCGGTATATAATTCATTATCTCCGCGCCAAAGGGTTGCGCAGTTGTTCTTCCCTAAAGTTGTTCCTACTCGCGGGGATGTTTCGCGTGCATCGTTGCGGTCTTTGGTCAAGGACAACGAAGTCGGCGGACTGATTTTCACCGAGGGCTTTATCAACCAATATGCAGATATGACAAATTACGCGCAGGCACAGGCTCGTGTCCCGTTATTGATGACTTTCGATGGCGAATGGGGCCTGAGTATGCGTATACCCAAGACGCCTCGCTTCCCTCACAATATGGCTTTGGGTGCCATACAAAACGGCGAGGCGATGATGTATGAATATGGACGTGAAATGGCTCGCGAATGTCGCATCATGGGCATACACGCAAATTTTGCTCCCGTAGCAGATGTCAATTCCAATCCTAACAATCCGGTGATTTCGTATCGATCATTTGGAGAAAATCCCCAAAAGGTAGCATCTCTTGTCTGCGCCTATTCGCGCGGCCTGGAGGATGGCGGAGTACAGGCTGTCGCCAAGCACTTTCCGGGACACGGCGATACTAACAGCGACTCGCACAAGACATTACCGACACTGACGCGCACCAAGCATCAGATGGAGCAAGTGGAGTTGGTTCCTTTTCGTCGCTTTATTGCCGAGGGTCATAGCGGTATTATGACAGCACACCTTGCTGCAATCGCTTATGACAAAAGCGGAACTCCGGCTTCGTTGTCGCGCAAAATTACAACCGGGTTGCTGCGTGATGTATTAGGCTTTGACGGTCTGATTTATACAGACGCACTTGGTATGAAGGGCGCAACAGAGGCAGCCGCCAATCCATGCGTGGCCGCATTACGCGCCGGCGCAGACGTGCTTTTGTGTCCGCCCAATACGGCTAAGGACATTGATGCTGTAATGGCGGCTATCGCTTCCGGCTATATCTCGGCCAACGAAGTGGAAACACATTGCCGTCGAGTTCTTCGATACAAATACTACCTCGGGCTGGCCGACTACTCACCTATAGACTGCAAGAATCTTTCGGAGCGCATCAATACCACCGATGCAGCCGATTTGTTGCGCCGCCTTGCCGAGGGTGCAATCACTGTCATACGAAACGAGCATAGTGTCTTACCTTTGCGTCATCTTGAGAAAAAGAGCATTGCAGTCGTGAGTATCGGCGCAGATGTCTCGAATGATTTCAGCAACACTTGTCGCCGCTATTCACCTGTAGATTTATATACATCTCGTGCCGGGGCTTTCAGTGCGGCTGATATTGCTGCTATATGTAAGCACAACACTGTTATTGTAGGTGTGTTCAACGACAAAGGCTCATCACGCAAAGCCTTGAACGCTTTGACCAAAGCAATCAAAAACAAAGGAGCGAGCAAGGTGTCGCTCGTGGAAGCGTTTTTTGTCAATCCTTACAAGATGTCGCGCCTTAAAGGTGGCGTATTAGGACATGAACACGCATTGATATTGGCTTATGACGACACGCCCGAGCTACGCCGAGCTGCTGCCGAGGCTGTCTTTGGCGGCATAGAAGTTTCCGGCACTTTGCCTGTCAATCTGCACGGCATAGCCAAGATTGGCACAGGTCATCACTTACATAAAACACGTCTTGGCTACTCATCTCCTCAAGCACATGGAATGAATGCGGCACTTACCGACAGTATTGATGCTATAGTCAATGAGGCTTTGGCTTCAGGTGCTTTTCCCGGATGCCAAGTCGTTGTCGGCCGCGGTGGCGATATAGTGGTGGATCGTTCATACGGTCGTCTAACCGATGGCGGCGATATGGTGACGCCCTTCACGATGTACGACCTTGCGTCTGTAAGCAAGGCCATCGGCACACTTCCGGGTATAATGGCTGCCGTAGATCATGGAAAAATTGACATCGATGCCAAGGTCTCAAAATATATTCCCGCTTTGGCTGCACGCTCCGATGGTAAGCAGGATATCACCATACGCCAATTGTTGTATCACCAGAGCGGTATGCCGGCGGCACTTAATATGTTTAATATGATGATGGACACGGCTACATACGTACGCCCGCTACTGGTACACCGAAGAGATAGTGCACACACCATACAAGTGCAACGCGGACTATTCGGTGCCACTTCCGCAAGACTGCGTCAAGATATTACTTCGCCGGTACGTACATCTAAGATGGATATTGCGGCTGCAGATGGCATTTATGTAGGGCAATGCACTTACGACAGCGTGATGCAGCGTATTTACGACATTCCGCTACGAGCCTCTCAAAGTTACAACTACTCATGCCTCAATTTTGCGCTGCTTATGGATGCAGAGCAACGAGCAACGTCAACACCGCACCGGCAATGGTGTCGCACCAATCTCTGGGCTCCTATGGGCATGACTACAATGTGTTATCGTCCTTTGGACGAACACCCACGTTCACAGATCGCACCTACCGAAAAGGACACATACTTGCGTCGTCAGACTATTTGGGGGTATGTACATGACGAAATGGCGGACTTCAGCGGCGGCGTACAAGGCAATGCCGGACTTTTTGCAAATGCCGATGATATTGCCAAGATGTGCCAAATGTGGCTTAACGGCGGCGTATATGGCGGAGATAGGATTCTGTCTGAACGCACGGTCAAACTATTTACAACCGACCAAAGCCCTACATGCCGCCGAGGTCTGGGGTTTGATAAGCCTGACACAACCAATCCCGACAATTCGCCCACTTGCAATGAGGCTACAGCCGAAACTTTCGGTCATCTCGGCTTTACTGGCACCGTATTTTGGGTGGACCCGGCCAATGACATGTTTTTTATCTTCCTATGCAATCGCGTCAACCCCACGCGCGACAATGATGCCTTCAATGCATGCGGTATCCGTCCGCGCCTGTTCAGCCAGGTATACAAAGCATTGAAGAGAGGCGATGACGCATCGTTGCAGAAGTAAAATGTTGTTTCTTCTAAATACAAACGAGATAATTCATACGTTATATAGAAAGCAAAATATATAACCGACTATATATCATACAATGTCTTAAAGTCATTATACATTATGAAAATTAATGCATTAATTATCATCTTGTGTGGCATCCTCACATCGGGATTTTCATCATGCACCGACCGCTGTGCCATCGAAGGTCAGCCGGGCACGGACCTTTTATTCACGACCTTTCAGCGTAGTGCCACTTACTCGCTCGTGGGCTCAGCTTCCGATTTCCTTAGCGACAAGGATGTCCAGTTCTATGATTCGGTAAGTATCGTGATGCCTCTACGTATCGCATCGGCCGACATTACAGCTTTGTGCGACAGCATCTGTGCATATGCCTTTGACGCAAAAGCCGGCACACCCGTTATGGGAGCTGCTGCCGAGTGGATGCGCACGCGTCCGTCCGAAGGCGGGTACGAGGCTGTACCGGCTTCCGCCGTAGATGCAACAAGCCTTGGCGAGGCCTTTGTCAATGGTTATGTTCACACGCTGACGCCGTCATTGCTGGTCTACTGTGTACGTTCCGAGTCTCTTGAACCCGGCGCCGCTCATGGTATGAATTCAACACGATACATCAATTTCGGCTATTCGTCGGAGTCGTCGCTATTGGGCATTATTACACTCAATGACTTATTCTCTGCTGACGGACTGAAGGAACTGCCGCGAATTATAGGCGATCGCGCCAGCGAACTCTTCAGCGCCATAGGTCCTACGGACGTTGAAGGATTGCCCGAAAATGGTAATTTCTACATCAATTCCTTGAACGAAATCGTATTCTCGTATCAGCCTTACGAAATTGCGTCTTACGCCCAGGGTAATATCGAGATTACTTTTGAGCCCTACGAACTCGTAGATCTGTTATCGCAACAAGGCATAACTTATTTCGGGCTTGAGGATCTTAACGACTGATGACTCAGAAGGTTTTAACAATATTTAATTGTCGGACGTGTCACTTTTTCAAAAATGGCACGTCTAACTATATATAATATTGAGTAATCACATCATATAATTACTATAAATATCAAAAATGAAAAAGCTATTAATGAGCCTGTCTGCGGCTGTTATAGGCATCTTGGGCGTCAATGCTCAGGGTATGCCCGAAATACCCGCCGACAGCGCGTTGCGCGTAGGACGTTTGGACAATGGCTTGACGTACTACATCCGTCACAACGAAACCCCTAAGGGACAAGCAGACTTCTTTATTGCTCAGAATGTCGGCTCTATCCTCGAAAATGAAAACCAACGTGGTTTGGCACACTTCTTGGAACACATGTGTTTCAATGGTACAGTCAATTTCCCTGGCAATAAGGTTATTGACTGGTTGGCCACTAAGGGCGTGCGCTTCGGTCAAAATCTCAATGCTTATACCGGCGTTGACGAGACTGTGTACAACATCTCCAGCGTCCCCGTAGCTGATAAGGCTGTGGTGGACTCGTGTCTGCTTATCCTGCACGACTGGGCCGACGGCCTTCTTCTTGACCCTAAGGAAATAGACAGCGAACGCGGCGTCATTCACGAGGAATGGCGTATGCGTATGGTGGGCACCATGCGTTTGTACGAGCTGCTATTGCCCACAATATACCCGGACAATAAATATGGCGTGCGCCTTCCTATAGGCACTATGGAGGTTGTAGACAATTTCCCGCCGCAGGCCCTTCGTGACTATTACGAGGAGTGGTACAGACCCGACAATCAGGCTATAATTGTTGTCGGCGACATCGACCCCGATTACATAGAGTCACAAATCAAGGCTATCTTCGGTCCTATCAAGATGCCCGAAAATCCTCAGCCTCGCGAGTTTGTACAAGTTCAGGATACACCCGGAACCATATACGCTATAGGCAAGGACAAAGAACAGACCACAAGCGTCATATCTTTCATGTTCAAGCAGAAAGAACAGATGTTGCCCAAACAAATTCGCGGGACTTTTGCGTACTATCCTATCACATATATGGTAGACGTAATTACCACAATGCTTAACCACCGTTTGGCTGACATTGCCGCCACTCCTGATGCATCGTTCGCTTACGCCAATGTCGAAATCGGCGACTTCTTCCTGGCCAAGACCAAAGATGCGCTTACACTTTACGTAGTAGCTAAGGGCAACGATGCACGCAAAGCTTTCGGCGATGCCTATCGCGAACTACTCCGCGCCGTTCGCGGCGGATTTACCGTCAGCGAATATGATCGCGCTCGTGCCGAAATTCTTTCTCAATACGAGAAGCAATACAACCAGCGCGGGGCTCGCGAAAACACCTCGTATTGCCGCGAATATGCTCAGAATTTCACCACCGGCGACCCCATCCCCGGAATCGAATTTGAGTATAAGACTATGCAAATGATTGCCCAAATGTTCACTTTGGAGCAAATCAACAGCGTTCTCCCTGAGATGTGCGGAAAAGACAATCGCGTACTTATGGGTATGTTCCCGGACAACGAAACCGTCATTGTGCCTACTGAAGCGCAACTATCCGAAGTTATCGATAGCGTTGAGGCCGAGAACATCGAGCCCTTCAAAGAGGAATTAAAGTCCGAACCTCTGATTCCCAATCTACCTAAGGCTGTCAAGCCCAAGAAAGTGGCACACAACGATGCTTGGGATGCTACCGAAATCACTTATGCCAACGGCGTGCGCGTGATCGTGAAACCCACCAAGTACAAAGAAAGCGAAATTGCCTTCGATGCCATAGCAACCGGCGGCACTGCCAACTACAAGCCCGAAGCGGCCAATGAGATTATATTTATGCCCTACGCTCTCGGACAGTACAGCCTCGGCACTTATACAGACAAAGACCTGAAAAAGTATCTGTCTGGCAAGCAAACGAGCATCGACTTCGGATTTGACACCTATAACCGCGAAGTTGAAGGCAAGACAACGACCAAGAACCTCCCCACCCTTATGGAGATGATTTATGCAACGTTCACTTCCTTTGATATTCAGCCCGAAGAATTTGCCGCACAACAGAGCAAGTTCGAAGGTATACTCGCCAACCAGGAAAGCGACCCGCAGTACGTATTCGGTCGCGATATTATGAAGACTCTCTTCAGCGCCGATGCCAAGCAAGCTCTCTCAACCGAAACCATCCGCAAGGCCAACCGCGAGACCACCGTGGATATAGTCCGCGCAATGCTTGCCGCGCCTAAGGATTACACCTTCGTCTTTGTAGGTGACATTGATATGGATGCGTTCACCAAATTGGCCAATCAGTACCTCGGCACACTTCCCGCAAAGGGTAAGAGCGTCAAATACGCTACAGTTGAGGGGTTCAACATTGCCAAAGGTACAGCGACCAAGGAGTTCACCACGGCTATGACCACACCTCAGACTTGGGCTTTCATCGGCATTAGCACCGACCAAGCGTATACGACCAAGAATAAAGTTCTGATGTCTATGGCAAGCCAAATCCTGACCTCGCGTCTGCTTCGCAAAGTTCGCGAAGAAATGGGCGCCACTTATTCGATTTCGGCCAGCGGCAGCCTCTCACGACAAGGCGCTACCAATACTTTCATGCAGATTGCATGGCCTATGAAGCCCGAGTTGCGCGATTCCGTCCTCACCGAAGTTCGCAACATCATCGAGGGATTGTCCAAGGAAGTCACAGATGAAGATATGACAACCGTTCGCGAGTATCTTGTAAAGAATGGCAAGGACGCTATGGAAAAGAATGACTCTTGGGCAAGCGCCATTGCCGCCACCACTATGAACAACGTGGATACATGGAACGGATATATCGATGTAGTCAACGCCATTACGGCAGACGACATCAAGGCTTATGTACGCGGCCTGCTTGACGCCAACAGCTACATAACCATCCTACTTGATGCCGACAAGGCTGAAAAAGCAGCTGAATAATTCGCGCACACATTATCCAATTATATTTCTAAGAAATATAGACCTCTTTCAAAGGGCCTCTCGTCATAACGGCGGGAGGTCCTTTCTTTTTGTACGACACTGTCGGCTTGGGTGCTTCGCCCTCTTGTATACCAGCCCTTCCCTTTTTTGGAATAAACATAAAATAGTATAACGATCTGACTAATAACACTTTTTAACAAAAAAAACAATACCCACCATTACAAATAAACTTCGTTAACGTTGCACACACATCAAAAGCGTTAATTTTGCGCTAGATTTATTGAACTATGAAGACATACGTATTCATCACATTGATTTTTGCTGCAATTACCATGAATGCAGTAGCACAATGCCCTATAACCGGTATTGTCGTTGATAACGCTGACGGTGAACCTATGGCCGGAGTGTCGGTGACGATACGCGATAGCGCGGGAAAAATCAAACGCTTCAGTACTACTAAGGCTGATGGCGTATTTACGCTCAAAGCGCCGGACTCACCTGCAGGGTATCGTCTTGAGGCTTCGCTTGTGGGTTATGCTCGCCAAAGTTTCTCCTTAGACAGCATATCATATCCTCTGACCATACGTTTGGCCGCCGAAGTGTATACACTCAACGAGGTATCTATACGCGACAAGCGCCTTAGAGCTCAAGGCGATACATTATCTTATAATGTCGGGGCATTTGCACAACCTCAGGACAAGAGCATCGGAGACGTGCTCCGACATATGCCGGGTATTGATGTCAAGCCTTCAGGAGAAGTTCAGTATCAGGGCGAGGCTATAAACAAATTCTATATCGAAGGCACCGATATGCTTGGCGGAAAATACGGCGTTGCAACCAACGGCATCAACCATAATGACGTCGGTGCGGTACAGGTTATGGAAAACCACCAACCGTTACAGGTGCTTTCGGGCACGGTATTCTCGGATCGAGCCGCTATAAACCTGAAGATGAAAGGCCATGTCAAAGCGACATGGAATGTCCACGGACATTTGGGCGGCGGATGGTCGTGGCAACCCGAAGGCGCTGTATGGGATGGCGAAATATTTGCCTTGGCCATTATGCCGTCAATGCAGAGTATAATAACGGCGCGAGCCAACAATACAGGCGAAGACCTGTCCCCGATCACAACTGATTTTTTAGGAAGCAGTCGTGGGACTTCGCTAAAACGATATATCAATATAGGTCTGCCGTCCGTGCCATCGCTTGACACTCGTCGTACATTGTTCAATCGCTCTCTTATTATCTCTTCAAACAATGTATTCAAGGCTCGTAGCGGCGAAATCAAAGTTAATCTTGACTATTCGTTCAATCGTCTTACGGCGAACGCCGGTACAGTCAGCACTTATTATGGCGGTGGGGACAACGGCGGAGAACGAGTCATCACCGAACGCCGATCCGGAACGGATCATACACACAGCCTTAGCGGCAGTTTCAGCTACGAGACCAATCAAAAAACACTTTATCTGAATAATACGCTGAAGACAAATCTCGACTGGGACGATGTACGTCTGACTACTGTCGGGAGTTTTGACAATACACAATCGGCTTCTTTACCCGATTATTATGTAGCCGATAATCTTAAAGCAATCAAGCGTTTTGCCGGGAAGCATTTGGTGACTTTTACCGGTCAAATCGAATGGCAGTCGCTGCCGCAGACACTCACGGTCATTTCTAATAGCAATTCCGCTATGCGCCAGCACGTTTCGGATTACGCATTCTACACGCACGAAAGTGCGGCATACGCGTTTGTATTTAAAGGTATAAACATCGGAATTACAGCCGGCATCAAAGTCAATTTCCGAAACTTCAACACCGAATTGTCGGCACTTCCGGATGGTATACCCGGACTGAAATGCGAAGCTTTGAATACATCTAATGCCGCAGTGTATGCGACACCGCGTTTCGAGTACCTATTGAATACCGTTGATTTCACTCTTGAGATGCCGGTTACATTTGCTCGGTACGGCTTCGATAATGCTTTGGATGCGTCTTCTCAAGTGTATTTTTCGCCCGAAGCCAAGATGGTTTGGAGCCCGATTAATCGTCTGAAGATGACTCTTAAAGGTAGCGCAGGTCGTGCGCCTATGGATATAACAAAGATACATAATTCAATGATAATGTCGTCGTATAAATCTTTTGCCGGTGGAGCCGATAATTTCTATAGTAACACTTTTCAGCGTGTAAGTGCCTCGGCGTCATTCAAAAACACCGGACGCGGATTGTTTGCCAATGCCACTTTCGGACATTCGTGGAACCATTCACCTTATACAGTTGCTCAGCAGTTTTATGGAGACTATCTCGTTTACGGCTATTTGCAGGCATCCACTTCGTCGCGCACAATGTATGCCGTAGCCAACATAGGACAATCGTTGGACTTTATGCACGGCACCATAAAAGCCAACGGCATGTTCAGCCGCAACAACGCCAGGCAGTATTACCAATCTCAACTTATTTCCACAGTCGGTACGACATGGAGCGTGGGCGGCAGTATCTCCACCAGACCTCTCGATTGGATGTCTGCAGACTATAGCATAGATTATGATGCAAACCGCCTATCTATGGACGACAATAATGCTTCGTGGCTCGGCAGTTTGGTCAATAGAATGAACATTTCGCTGTTTCCAGTAGCCAAATTGCGTTGGGACATCTCGGGTGAGCATTATCATAACGAGATTGCCGCCGGTCAATACAAGAACGTTTTGATGCTTGATACCAAGTTGACATATACGATGAATAAGCATATCGAGTTGTCCGCATCTTTAGACAATATTTTGGACAAACGCACATACAACTACACAACATACAGCCAAACAGCAGCTTATGAGTACCAACGCAACTTACGCGGTCGAGAACTGCTGCTGACTATAACAATCAAGAAATAAAACAACAATCATTCATATAGTTACATAATTATGAACAAAAATACTATTCTCAGCATACTGGGCGCATGCGCCTTTGTATGCGCTTCGGCACAGCAGGCCACAATAAAGGTGGCATACGAGGCATACTCCACGCCTCGCTCCGGCAACTTCCTGAAGCAAGTCAAGCGTGATATGGTATTGCTGGCCGGTCCGCAAGGCTCCAAATACTACAACACTATGAGCGAATACTGCGACTCGCTTACCTCAACACCTGAAGGCAAAAAGCAGCTCAATGACATCCAAATGGCCGCATGGATGACGCGTAATCCCGACGGTTCCATCAGCATCAATCAAACCAAAGGCAACGCGCCACACAAGACGGAAAGCCTGTACGTATACAAAGATGCTGCAACTTCGACTGTTACAGTATATGATAAATGGGCGGACGAACTCGGTACATACACCGAGCCTATGGGACAACAATGGGAATTGGTGGAAGACAGCACCAAGACAGTGCTCGGATATGAGTGTATGCTTGCGACCTGCAACTATCACGGACGACAATGGAGCGCATGGTTCTCGCCCGAAATCCCTGTATCCGACGGTCCCTGGAAACTCAGCGGACTACCCGGTCTGATACTGGAAGCGTATGTGCCTAATAGTAACTTCCGCTTTATTGCAACCGGCATAGAGAACACAAACGCGCCCATCACCCCTATATATCAAGCCAATACTTACGCAAAAGTAGATCGTAAAAAAGCCCTGCGCGAGCAGCAGGATTTCCTGAATCACCTGCAAGAGCGCCTTTCGGCACGTAGCCAAGGCAAGGTGGAGGTCTACATAACCGATGAAAAAGGTAATCGTATAACGATGCCTAAATACGAGCCTAAATTCGCTATCGAAAACGATTACGAAGAAAAATAAGGCTATTCGGACATCATATATACGGAGCTGTGGCACCAAATGCCCGGCTCCGTGTTTTATTAAAACTTAAAAATGCGGGCCGTTATCCGAAAAAGTCGTAACTTTGATGCTTCAAAAGCGACATTTAAGACTATCATGGATCGAAATACATATTTTCAAAATCGCGGTACATGCCGCCATTTCAAAGATATAGACATTGCTGATGCGACCATCGAAGATATAGCACAACAGGCTATGCATGCGCCCAATACGGGTAATATGCAGTTGTACAGCATGGTGGTGACACATAATGATGGTGAGCGGCGCAAACGCCTGAACGATGCACATTTCAATCAGCCGGCGGTTGTCGGAGCGCCAGTCCTTCTGACGTTTTGCGCCGACTTGCATCGATATACTCGATGGTGTAGTCTCAATGGAGTCGATGCAGGCGTGGACAATATACAGGCCTTAGCTTGGGCTTGGATAGACACGGCTTTATTCGCTCAGCAATTCAACACTATAGCCGAAATGCGCGGCTTCGGATGCTGCTATCTCGGAACTACGACATTCAACGGCAAGGATATTTCCGAAATCTTAGAGTTGCCCTCTTTGGTAGTGCCGGTAACTACTTTGGCTTTCGGTGTACCCGATAGCGTAGTCTCGGGCGAGGATCGTCTGGATGTCTCCCATATTGTTCACCACGACAGATACAAAGACCCCAAGGATGCGCAGATATCCGCCGCCTATAAGGAAAAAGAAACTATGGATGTGAATCGCCGCTTTGTCCAAGAAAATGGCAAGGAGAACCTTGCGCAAGTATATGCCGAAGTCCGCTATCCTCGTACCGGCAATGAAGCGTTTTCACAGGCATTATTCAATATGTTAAAACATCAAGGGTTTGGTTTGCCCGGTCAAGACAAATAGTATTATGGGAAAGCCTATAACCAACGGTACAAACCCCGATCCGCGCCGGATACATATTCAAGATTACTTATACGACTTGCCTGACGAACGCATTGCCAAACATCCTTTGGCCAAACGCGATGCCTGCAAATTATTGGTAGCGGATCGCAATTCGGGCATTGATGCCGACACTGTTTTTGCCGCCCTACCCGATTATCTGCCACAGAATACGCTGCTTGTATACAACAATACACGCGTCATTAATGCTCGATTACGTTTCCGCAAGACGACAGGCGCCCTCATCGAGGTTTTTTGCCTCGAACCGGTAAGTCCGGCAGACTACGAGACTTGTTTCGGAGGCAGCGGCCCTGTGGTATGGAAATGCCTTGTCGGCAATTCAAAACGTTGGAATGCGGATACAGCTCTACATGGGCTTATAAATATTAATGGTCAAGACTTATGCTTGACGGCCGAACGACTCGAAACACTCCCCGGCGGCGAGTCGCTGGTGCGTCTGAGTTGGAACTCGGATGCTTCGTTTGCTCGAGTAATTGATGCCGCAGGCGAGATTCCCATTCCGCCCTACCTCAATCGTGCCAGCGAACAAAGCGACCGTACTGACTATCAAACCGTGTTTTCACGCATCGACGGTTCTGTAGCTGCACCTACGGCAGGGCTGCATTTTACGCCCGAGGTGCTTGCTGCTTTGGATGCCAAAGGTATTGAACGCGCCGAGGTGACATTGCATGTGGGTGCCGGCACCTTCCGTCCGGTCAAGAGCGAGTGCATCGGCGAGCATGAAATGCACAGCGAAGCCGTGGTGGTCGAGCGTGATCTCATACAACGCCTGGCCGATTTAGACCAGGAACGTCAGCTTATTGCAGTGGGCACTACCAGTGTCCGTACACTCGAAAGCCTCTACCATTGTGGATGTCTTATCAGTCAAGGCCGCTGGAACGGCGTGGTGCCGCAATGGTATGCCTATTCGGAAGAGCATCCGCGACTGACACGCGCCGAGGCTATGCGTAACGTCTCCGAGTATCTCGATGCTAATGGTCTTGAACACCTGACCGCACATACACGCCTTATGATTGCACCATCTTATAAGTATATGATGGTGGATGGGATGGTCACCAATTTCCACCAACCGGGCTCGACATTACTACTTCTTGTCTCGGCTATGATAGGTGATCCTCTGTGGCGTGAAGTATACGAATATGCTTTGGGACACGACTACCGCTTTCTGAGTTACGGTGACGCATGTTTGTTTTTCAAGTAAATCGTATACGAGAAATCGGCTGGATATTTTGGTAAGCAGCTTGATAACATTTACCTTAAAACACAGGCAGGTCAATGGAACGCGGCCTGCCTGTGTATATAAATTGTAATTGACGTTGGTGTGCCTTATTTTACTCGATCCGGATTTTTGGCAATAAAGTCCTTCCAGGACGAGTAAGACTTGGTCGAAACGGGCTTTGAAGACTCGTAAAAATGGCAAAGAGCTGCACCCAAGGCATCGGTGGCGTCCAATTCGATATCCAAATCCGCATCCGAGATATTGAGCATCCGACGCAGCATTTCGCGTACCTGCTCTTTAGAGGCGGCACCGTTACCGGTAATGGCCTGCTTGATTTTTCGCGGTTCATACTCGGTGATGGGGACGGCACGAGCCAAGGCCGCAGCTATAGCCACACCCTGTGCTCGTCCCAACTTGAGCATACTTTGGACATTCTTTCCGAAGAAAGGGGCCTCAATAGCCATTTCATCGGGCAAGTATTGTTCGACAAGTCCCAAAACGCGGTCGTATATGCGGTGCAGACGCATGTAGTGGTCTTCGAAACGGCTCAATTTGATGACACCCATAGCGACCAACGCCGGTTTCTTTTCCCTAACGCCAAGGATACCGTACCCCATAACGTTGGTACCCGGATCTATACCGATAATTATTCGGTCAAAGCCGTGCACTACTGTCGTCTCCTTGGGCTCTTCGGAATTCATTCGGCGTCTTTGAGATATGTGGTAAAGAATAGGACTTTGTCGCCCCAGCGTTGGAACATGTCATCACGCAACAGTGTAGCAGTCTCATCGTGCCAGCGTCGTGCCTCGCTGATGCTTTCGCAGTCCATCTGTAATGCGAAGCTTACACCCTCAGGGTCGGTGTCCGTAAGCACGCGTAGCAAGCGTGCACTGCCAAATAATCCGGTGCCGGTGGCTGCCGGGATATAGACTTTACGTGCCCAGTCCAAAAAGTCCTGACGCACTGTATTGTCTACATGAAATGTGGTATTGAGTATATACATAATGTA
>CAKTOT010000005.1 GCA_934590135.1 uncultured Muribaculaceae bacterium | reverse complement strand
TAGTAAATGAAGTCGTGTAGAAAGCCGTAATTAGGGCTGTGGCTGAATGAGTATGACTTGGGCGTATGTCTTATGTGGTATATATAAGGGTGTTATTGGCGCATAAGGGCGAAGGTTGTATTTTATAGATATATGTGATATTAGGTACGCCTGTGTATGTGTGTGCTCGGTCATTTGACGGGTCTGAAGTCGTGTGCTCCGGGGTCGTAGGTGATGCCGTCTTCGGCATAGAGCGAAGACAGGGCTTCAGCTACGTTGTCTGTGCCGAGCATTGAGGCGTGTCCGGCATCGACGATGATGACGCTGTCGGCGCCGGCTTCGAGTGCCGGTGCGACATCATGTGTGGACAGAAGTACGGTGCGTGCATGTTGATGTGCCAGTTCGGCTACCAATTCCATCAGAGCGTGACGCGATGGTACGTCCAAAAATGCCGTAGGTTCGTCCATGATTATTACGGGTGTCTGTTGTGCCAAAGCGCGCGCAATCATAGCTTTTTGGCGTAGTCCGTCGCTGAGTGCGGCCAGTGGTGTATCGGCTTTATGTGACAGTCCCACGGCCTCGATGGCTTCGTGCACGATGCGTCGGTCGTCATCGCCAAGGTGTCCGGTAATCCCGGTATGCGGATGTCGTCCGAGTGCGGTGGCTTCGTAGACGGTGAGGGCTCCGGCGCCTGTGCCGGCAGCGGTGGGAAAAACCATAGCGATGAGGCGAGCCAGACGGCGTGCACCGATACCGCGTATGTCGTGCCCGTGTACGCATACGTGTCCGCCCAGCGGCGCTTGGATGCCTGCAAGTGTGCGCAGTAGCGTTGACTTGCCGCTGCCGTTGCGGCCTACCATAACTGCAAGGTGTGCGGATGGTATCGCAAAAGCTGCATCCGTAACTATGGGGATGCGGCGATGCCCGTGTACGTATCCGGCGGTGAGCCCGTGTGCGATAAGTCCGGTATCACTTTCGGAGTCTTGACGCTCGGAGGTATCACCGGCTATGCACGCGTAACGTGTGTGCATTTCGGTGTCGCGTGCGCGTGCTAATGTGTCTTTTGTGTCAGTTGAAGTAGGCAATGCGGCGGCGGTTGAGTATGATGTATATTATGACGGGAACGCCTATTAGCGGTGTGATGGCGTTGACGGGCACGGCGCCCCAGTGTGAAGGCAAGGTGCACAACCACAGCGTCAATAGGGCTGTGGCTGCGCCGCAGGTCATAGTCAGAGGCAGCAGCCTATGGTGATTGGAGGAGCCTAAGGCGAGTCGTGCGATGTGCGGCACGGCCAGGCCGATGAAGGCTATGGGGCCGCAGTAGGCGGTGATGACGGCGGTGAGGGTGCCGGCAGTAAGTAGCGCCGTGGCTCGCAGTGTCCGGACGCGTACGCCCAAATTGGCGGCGTAATTCTCGCCCATAAGCATGGCGTTGAGACCTTTGGACATAAATAAGGAGGCGAGCATACCGAGGATGGTAATGGCGGCCGGTATGGTTATTTGGCCCCATGAGGTGTCCGAGAAGGTGCCCATGCCCCACAGGACATAGGTGTGCACGCTTTGCTCTGAGGCGGCGTAGTTGAGTAATGTAATAGCCGAAGAGGATAGGTAGCTGAGCAGTATACCGACGATAAGAAGCATTACTCCGCTGCGTAGTATCCCGGCAAGAGCCACGAGAATTGCCACTACGGCCATAGCTCCGAGTATCGCACCCGAGACGACAGCCCCGATTCCGGAGCCGCATACCAGTACAAGTATGGCTACGCCGAGACTTGCGCCCGAGCTGACACCCATAATTGAGGGTCCGGCCAAGGGATTGGCAAATATGGTTTGCATCAGCAGTCCGGCTACGGCCAGAGACATTCCGGCGAGTGTGGCCGTGACTATGGCCGGTAGTCGCAGGTCAAGGATAATATGTCCCCATGTCGCTTTGTCCGGAGTGTGGCCTGTGAGTATAGACAACACTTCCGAGGTGGGGATGTGCACCGAACCGCACACCATAGCGGCTATGGCGGCAATGACTGCCACGGCTATGGTTGAGCACATTGCTATGGCGTATCGGCGATTCATAAGTCGGTCGAATTGTGGGCTGTGTCGTGGCCGGACTTGTTGTGTAAGGATGCTATGTCGACTGCCGTGTTGTTGTCTGAGATGCTGCCTGAGCCGTAGTCTGATACGCTGTTGAAATTCCTGCCTGAGCTGCTGCCGGGAATGTCGTAGCTGTCATTTACAGGCCCTTCCGGGTTGCGCAATTGCCAGAAGGCAATGGCGGCGGCAGCGGCAACGTTGAGTGAATCGGCGCCGCGATGCATGGGTATGCGTATGGTGAAATCGGCGGCATCAATGACATTAGAGTTAAGACCTTCGCCTTCGGTGCCCACGATGAGTGCCAGTCGTTGGCGTTGTGCCAGCTGCGGGTCGTCAAGCGCGGTATCGTCGCCGCGTAAGGCAAGTGCGGCAGCTTCCAGCCCGAGTTGATGCAGCCTTGCAATAGTGTCGTTGCCTTGAATGTAGGCCCAAGGGACAAGGAAAACTCCGCCCATGGATACGCGCACGCATCGGCGGTTGAAGGGGTCGCACGACCCGGGGGTGAGCAGTACGGCGTCTATGCCCAGAGCGGCGGCGCTGCGGAATATTGCTCCGGTATTGGTGGTGTCGCATACTCCGTCGATGACGGCGACACGCCGTGCGTTGCGACATACTTCGGCGTCGCTGCGAGGGGCGGGGCGTCGCATGGCGCATAGCACTCCGCGTGTCAAGGTGTAGCCTGTCAGTGCAGCCAGGGTGTCGCGGTCGCCGGTGTATATGGGGGTATTCCGAGGCATGTCGGCAATGATCTGGGCGGCATCGCCGTGAATGTGTCGCTGCTCGCACAGCAATGCCTCGGGTCGGTAGCCGTGGGCTAATGCTACGGCTATGACCTTGGGGCTTTCGACTATGAATAGTCCGTTTCCGTCACCCCCCTGGCCGTGACGCAATTGCGTCTCGGTCATGTGCGCAAACATTTGTATGCGCTCGTCGTGGATGTCACGGATGTGGACCATTTATTGTCGGGATAATATTATTCTTGGCTGTGTTGGGCCTTTTAGGTCATTGGTGACCTTAAGGCCTTTAGAAACTTTAAGGCCGTAGGTGCTTTAGCTGCCGGAATTCAGCCGAGAGTGTCTTCGGAGGATTTTTATCGGAGGTGGCTGTCAATGTATTCGATGATGCGGCTGCAGGCTTTGCCGTCTCCGTAGGGATTGGCTATGGATGCGTGGCGGCGGTACTCGTTGTCGTCATCGAGGTATAGCGATGCGGTGTTGACGATCTTGGCACGGTCGGTGCCTACCAGGCGTATTGTGCCGGCTTCGAGTGCTTCGGGACGTTCGGTGACGGTTCGCATTACAAGCACCGGTTTGCCCAGTGATGGGGCTTCTTCTTGTATGCCGCCGCTGTCGGTGAGTATGATGTGACTACGTGTCATCATATATACGAAGGGCAGGTAGTCCAGCGGCTCGATGAAGAATACGTTAGCCGGAGAGTCTTCCTTGGGGAATACCTGCGCGATGGGCCGGCGAACGTTGGGGTTGAGGTGCATAGGGTATACAAAATCAACATCGGGATACTTGAGCGCAAGTTCGCGTATGGCGTGACAGATGTCGAGGAAGCCGTCGCCGAAATTTTCGCGTCGGTGTCCGGTGATGAGCACCAGGCGTCGTGAGCCATCATCGAGGCGTGCGGTGTCGTATCCGCGTTCCTTGAGTAATACGGCAGTGGAGGAGCGCAATTCGGCGTTGTCCTTAAGTTTGGAAACAACGATGTTCAAGGCATCTATGACGGTATTGCCCGTGACGGTAATGGCTGAAGGGTCGACGTTCTCGCGCAGCAGATTGAGGCGTGCCGCTTCGGTGGGGGCGAAGTGCATAGTGGCCAGACGGCCGGTAAGTCGTCTGTTCATTTCTTCGGGCCAGGGGGCATAAATATCACCCGTGCGCAGTCCGGCTTCGACGTGTCCCACCGGTATGCGACAGTAGAATGCTGCAAGGGCGGCAGTGGTGGAGGTGGCGGTGTCGCCGTGTACCAGCACCAAATCGGGCTTTTCGTCTGCCAGAACTTGGCGCATACCTTCGAGTATGCGTATGGTGACATCGAAGAGGTCTTGCCCCGGTCGCATAATGTCAAGGTCGTGTTGCGGCACGATTTCAAAGAGTCCGAGGACTTGGTCGAGCATCTGTCGGTGCTGGCCGGTGACGGTAACTACTGTTTCGTAGCGGTCCGAGGCGGCCTCAAGTGCTTTGACCAGAGGTGCCATCTTGATAGCTTCGGGGCGTGTGCCGAAGACGGGCATTATTTTCTTTTTCATATCGGCTGGAATATGTGTTGTCTCGTTCCGGGGCTTATCGGGAGTCTCGTGTCGTTCCGATGTGTGGTTGCCTGTGCCGGACTAATTTTGGTGGCGGAACAATCCGGTTATAGGGTGTTTGGCTTCGGTTTGTGGCGCTGCCTTATCGGTGTGCTGTTAGAATTTGTGCCAAAGCAGCCACCAAGCGTAGAGGATGAATTTGAAGTTGCGTGTGATGCGCCGTGGCTGGCGTATAAGACGATACGCAAATTCGAGATTATGGTCTATCCACCAGCGTGGTGCGCGAGCCACCGTGCCGGTGAAGACGTCGAAACTTCCGCCCAGACCTTGGTATATGGCTTTGGGGTGACGGCGTTGCATATCGGCCATGAGTATTTCCTGCTTGGGCGAGCCCATGGCAACGAATACTATGTCCGGGCGTTTCTTCGCCACATCGTCTATGAGCGCTTGGCGTTGGGCGTCATCGCTGATGTATCCATCGCGGTGTCCGACGATGCGTATGCCGGGATAGCGTTTGAGCAGGCCTTCGATGGTCTTGGCGTGCACCTCCGGGGTGGCTCCGACGATATAGAAAGTGCGGTCGGAATGATGCCTGTCGATGATATGTAGCCATAGCTCGCATCCGGCGATTTTGACAGCGCCTTTTGCACCTTTCTGACGTGCGGCAAGTACTGCGCCCGAGCCGTCGCAGTATGCGATATTGTTGTTGATTATAGGCAGGGTGACGGCGTTGGCGTTCATAATTTTTTCGGCGTTGACGGCCACGAGTATGCCGGGGTGTGCATCGGCATAATCCATAAGGCTGTCGGCCGAGTCAAAGGCGTGAACCTTGACGCCGCGCAGGTCTACGCGGTCGTCGGTGTTGTTGCCGACGGCCGCGCGTGCGCTGTCGTTTGTTTGTGTCTGTGTCTGAGACATAGATTATTTTTTGAAGATGCCGCAGAAGTCGAGTATTACCTTATCTTCGCGCCAAGGCAGACCTTTGAAGGGCGTGTGCGCTGTGAGGAATACGACTATATCGGCGCGGTCATAGGCTTCGCGGTAGTTGGTGAGCGTGTATACCGGGTGCGAGGGTACGTTGGGCTCTACTACCAGGATTTCGGCATCGGGTTTATCGGCAACTACGGCGTCTATGATATGACGTGCCGGGCTTTCGCGCAAGTCATCGATGTCAGGTTTGAAGGCCAAGCCCATCATGGCTACTACGGGACGACGGTGGTGCTCGTTGTTGAAGCGCAGGATGGCGTTGACGGTCTTGAGTGCGCACCAGTCGGCTTTATGGTTGTTGATGGCGCGTGCCTGTGCAATGATTTTTGCTTCTTGCGGAAATGCGGCTGTGAGGAAATAGGGATCAACGGCTATGCAGTGTCCGCCCACGCCGCAACCGGGTTGTAGAATGTTGACGCGAGGGTGCTTGTTTGCAAGGGCGATGAGTTCCCAGACGTTGATGCCGGCGCGGTCGCATATCAAGGATAATTCGTTGGCAAATGCTATCTGTACATCGCGAGATGAGTTTTCGGTGAGTTTGCACATCTCGGCTGTGCGGGCATTGGTGGGGTGAAGTGTACCTTGGACAAATTGTGCGTAGAATGCCTGAGCTTTTTTTGTCGATGCTTCGTCGAGACCACCGATGACGCGGTCGTTGTGCACCAATTCGTAGATTACGTTTCCGGGCAGTACGCGTTCGGGACAATATGCAATGTAGATCTTGCCTTTGAGCTCGGGACGTTCGGCAAAGATTATTTCGGCCATAGCTTCGGTGGTACCTACGGGCGAGGTGGACTCGATGACAAAGAGGTTACCCTCTTTGAGGCAGGGAATGACGGCGCGAGTGGCGGCCTCGACATAGCTTACGTCCGGTTGGTGGTCGCCTTTGAAGGGCGTCGGTACGACGATAAAAAATGCATCGGCGGTTTCGGGCGCGGTCTGTGCATGCAGGCTTCCATCGGTGACTACTTCGCGTAGCAGGTCGCCCAATCCGGGCTCGATGATGTGCAGGTGTCCGGCGTTGGTTTGCGCAACAACGTCGGCATTAATATCTACGCCGATGACGTGAACACCGTGTTTGGCGGCAATGATTGCGGTGGGAAGACCGATATAGCCTAATCCCATGAAGCAGGCTTTCATAATGTATGTAATATGGTTTTGTTACTTATATTCAACGTTTTATGATACTGTAGTGCAGATTGTTGCAATTCATAGGCTTATGCCACACTCGGCACTTTTGCGCGTGCGTGTCCTAAGTGGTGCAAAGGTACGAATTTTATTTGAAATACAGGATATCGAAGAGTGGGTCAAATAAGACTTGTAGTACGGCGCTGATGCTTCGGCTGAATAGCTTGGTAAAATAGTGAGTATTAGAGCAAATTGCTGTCATCGGGGAGACGGTCGCTTGTCCGGGAGTCGGTTTAGTGATCTCGGAGTCGGTTTTCATCGGAAAGTCTATTTGGTGAATCGGAAAGCGGTTATGCTCACCGGAGAGTTGGTTTAGTCATTCGGGAGTTGGTCGCTCATTCGGGAGTTTGATATGGCATAAATCGATTGCCGTAATAATGTAAAAAGATGTATCCGATGATTAAAATTTGTTGATTACGTACTTTTTTATATAATGATATATGTCTTTAGACAAAAAAAGTCCGTATCTTTGTAGGTATAAACCCTATGGGAAGTTTTAGTGCTTTCCACCTAAATGTATAAAGTAATGATAAATCGATTTATAGTCACTGCTATAGTGTTTTCCGCCTCAATATGTGGCGCAGGTAACTCCGTGGCGGCAGACCTCGGCAAGGACGCCAATGCCGCAGCTGCCGCAGTGCTGCGCAATTATCTGCCCGGCACAAGCGGTCTCGGTCCGATAAGAGTGGATCGAGTGAACGCAGATGATGTTGCACGCGTATTGTGTGTAGAGTGTAACGAAAACTGCGCCTATATCCCCTTGCGTGCCGAGAATCTGGTGTCTATCAAGGCCGATGTATGTGCCGCTATGGGAGCGAAATATGACGGCTACCGCGTGGAGATGTACGTAATCGATCGCGATCGTTCGGGCAAGGAAGTATCACGCACCAATATGGATAATCTCATATTGTTTGCGCCCAAGCGCGTCATCGGACCCACCGAGAAGGCGCCTTTTGTCCGCGACCTGGATGCCGATGCAGCACCCCGCGGCTTGCAAAACCGCAATATCGCACTATGGCAAAGCCACGGATGGTACTTCGAGCCCAAACTCAATCGTTGGGAGTGGCAGCGTGCCCGTATCTTCCAGACAGTTGAGGACCTATATACGCAGAGTTATGTTATGCCATATCTGATGCCGATGTTGCGCAATGCAGGGGCATACGTTATGAGTCCGCGCGAGCGCGATGTCAATACTACCGAAATTATAGTAGACAATGACGGCGGCCGCGCCTCCGGTTCGGTGATATACGGCAATGCGTGGACCGTAGGTCAGACGCCCGGCTTCGGATATGCCAAGGCCGAACTGCACAACGGCGACAATCCCTTCCGTGACGGAACTGCTTTGAGTGCCACTACCGTAGACAATGCCTCCGATGCATCGGAAGTGCGCTGGATGGCCAATATCCCGCGACGCGACACTTATGCGGTGTATGTTTCGTACGTCGGTGACGCCGGCTCGGCCACTGACGCGACGTATACCGTAAATACTGCCGGTGGTGCACGTCGGTTTACCGTAAATCAGACTATGGGCGGCGGCACTTGGATATACCTCGGACACTTCGACCTCGCTGCCGGACATCAAGCCGTGGTCACCCTGTCCAATCTGTCGGCCAAGGCCGGAAGCAAAATTAGCGCCGATGCGGTCAAGATAGGCGGCGGTATGGGCAATGTGGCACGTAAAGTCCTCGTGCCCCTTGATTCGATAGATTATGAGTACGTTGCCAGCGGTTATCCCCGTTTCACCGAGGGCGCACGCTATTGGTTGCAATGGGCAGGCGCACCCGACAGCGTCTATACACCCTCCGGGAATGTGAATGATTACACCGATGACTATCGCTGCCGCGGCCTATGGGTCAATTGGTTGACAGGAGGGTCGTCGATGCTTCCCGACAAAAATGGCCTGCGCATACCCGTGGACCTCTCCTTTGCATGGCATAGCGATGCCGGTACGACGCTCAACGATTCAATCATAGGAACGCTGGGTATATATTGTACCGACGGGCACGAGCGCGGCACCAACTACGCCAATGGTACCTCACGCTACGCCTCGCGTGACTTCACCGACCTGGTAATGACTAATATCACCAACGACATACGCCGTACCTTCGAGCCCAATTGGACACGCCGCGGCATGTGGGATCAGTCGTACTACGAGGCTCGTGTCCCGGAAGTGCCGGCCATGCTGCTCGAACTGCTTTCGCATCAGAACTTCGCGGATATGAAGTATGGTCTTGACCCCGAATTTCGCTTTGTAGTATCGCGTGCCGTCTACAAGGGTATGCTCCAATTCCTTGCTTCGCGTGACGGCTACGATTATGTGGTACAGCCTCTGCCCGTACACGACATTGCCGTGACCCCCGCCGGTAAGGACGGACACTATGCTCTGACTTGGGCCGAAACCATCGATACGCTTGAGGCTACGGCTACTCCCACATATTATAATATAGAAGAAAGGGTCGGTGACGGCGCCTTTGTCAAGATAGCACGTGTCACCAAACCTCACTACGATATCACAGTCAAGGATGACGCCATACACAGCTATCGCGTCATTGCCGGCAATGACGGCGGTGTATCTTTCCCCTCGATGGTAGTAGCTCTATGCCACCGTCCCGAGGCACCGCGTGTCGAGATTGTCAACGGCTTCACTCGCGTGAGTGCTCCCGATTGGTTTGACTCGGGCGAAATTGCCGGATTCTATGACGAGCGCGACCCCGGAGTGCCCTATATGCAGGATATCAGCTATATAGGCCGTACATTCGAATTCCGTCGCAATATACCGTGGATGGACGATGACGCAGCCGGATTCGGCGCATCGCGTGCCAATTACGAAGACAAAGTGCTGGCCGGCAACACGTATGACTATATATACACCCATGGTCAGGCCGTGCGCGAAGCCGGCTACGGCTTTACGAGCAGCAGCGCCTCCGCCTTTGCATCCCGTCCGGCAAGCAAGGACGATGCCCGTGTGGTTGACCTTATCCTTGGCAAACAGAAAGAGATAGCCAAGGGCCGCGGTGTTTACGGCACGCGCTACAAAACCTTCGATACGGCTCTGCAGAGCAAAATCGAGGCTATGACCAAGGCCGGAACATCCTTCTTTGTCAGCGGATCTTTTGTGGCCACCGACTTGTGGGACAATCCTTTCTCGAGCAAAGAAACGGCTCAACGCGACCAACGTTTTGCCACCGAAGTTCTCGGATACCATTGGCGAGTAGGTCAGGCTACAGTCGAAGGCAGTGCCTATCAGGTACAGACACGTTTTGATCAACTCAATGCCGATGCGACATATCCATTCCACGCCACACTCAATGCCGAAAGCTATGCAGCCGAATCGCCGGACTCGTTCTACGCTCCCGATACCAAGAAAGGTTGCACCTTCCTGCGCTACAGCGAGAACAACCTCGTGGCCGGTACGGCCTTTGATAACGGCACATATCGTACCGTCGTCATCGGCTTCCCCTTCGAAACCATCAGTGACGCCGAGGCTCGTACAGCCCTGATGAATCGCGTGCTTCGCTTCTTTGAACCCGTGACCAAGGCCGCCACAGCCCCTGCCAAAAAGACGAAGAAACGCTGATAACGCAATAATAATATAATGATTGTCTCCAAACCATAAGCGCACCAAGCCCCTAAGGACTTTAAATCTCCTAAGGACACTAAAGACCTTAAAGTCCTTAAGAGAGAATAACGGAGACTGAAGCCAAATAAACACCATACGAATATCGAACAACCAAAAAAATAATTTATAAAATATTATCCCTATGAAACAAGCCATAGACTGCTTCCTGCCGTACGTTGATGCCGCTCAGGCCAAAGCCACCATTGACGGACTTCGCGAAAGCGCCTTAGTCAACAACATCTATCTGCTGGCCACCGATGCCGCTGCCACCGCCGTAGAAGGCTGTAAACTGGTGCACATCGATGCGCTCAACTCCTCGGATACAATGCTCAAAATAGCCGAGGCCGCCAAGGCTCCATACACCCTGCTGTATACCAAATACAACAACCTCGTGATGGGATACTTCGCCCTCGATCGTTTTGTACGCCTGGCCGGCGATTCCAAAGCCGGAATGATGTATGCCGACTCGTACACCATCGTGGAAGGCAAAAAGAGCAATGCTCCCGTTATAGACTACCAAGAAGGCTCGCTTCGCGACGACTTCAACTTCGGTTCGGTACTCTTCTTTGACACCGAAGCCCTCAAAAAGGCTGCTGCCGGTATCGATGCCAAGTATAACGCCGCCGGCCTTTACGACCTGCGTCTGCGTCTGAGCCGCATAGCTCCCATCGTACATATCAACGAATACCTCTACAGCGATGTCACCGTTGACAACCGCAAGAGCGGTGAGAAACTCTTCGATTATGTAGACCCCAAGAACCGCGGCGTCCAAATCGAAATGGAGAAGGCCTGCACCGCACACCTCAAAGCCATCGGCGGATACCTCGAGCCCAAATTCGATGAAATCGACTTCAATAAGGGTGACTTCGAATATGAAGCATCCGTAATCATCCCCGTGCGCAACCGCATCCGCACCATCCGCGATGCCATCCGCAGCGTCCTGTCCCAGAAGACCGATTTCCCCTTCAACCTTATCGTCATAGACAACCACTCGACAGACGGCACCACCGAAGCCATCGACGAATTCAAGGACGATCCCCGTCTGGTACACATCGTGCCCGAGCGTGACGACCTGGGTATCGGCGGCTGCTGGAACGCAGGCGTTCAGCACCCCAAATGCGGTAAATTTGCCGTGCAGCTGGACAGCGATGACGTATACTCCGACGAAAACACTCTGGCCAAGATGGTTGCAGCCTTCTACGAGCAGAAGTGCGCTATGGTAGTAGGTACATACATGCTTACGGACATCGACAAAAACCCCATACCGCCGGGCGTAATTGACCACAAGGAATGGACACCCGAAAACGGCCGTAACAACGCGTTGCGCATCAACGGTTTGGGCGCTCCTCGTGCATTCTACACTCCCGTATTGCGCGAAATCCACGTGCCCAACACCTCCTACGGCGAAGATTACGCTCTGGGTCTGGCCTTCTCGCGCCACTTCCAGATAGGTCGTGTATACGATGTTGTATATCTGTGCCGTCGTTGGGAAGACAACTCCGATGCCGCTCTCGACATCGTCAAGATGAACAACAACAACTTGTATAAAGACCGCATCCGTACTTGGGAACTGCAGGCCCGTCGCGCATTGGTAGCTGCCAAATAAAGCGCCCGATAAGCAGAAAATCCTAAGAGACAAACGCCTGACCCGCTTGAGCATCGGTCTGTCCTCCCCCGAGAGAGGACAGATCGTGCCAACGGGTTTTCGTGGCGTAAGGCAAGAGGCTGCTGCAGACCTCGCGTCATAGCCGTAAGCCAAGTCCGCGACCACGCAATATACATCACCACAACAGCAACAACATCATAGCGATGTCCACAATAACATCACAACAAGCCAACCAATTAATAAAGGATCAGTGCGCCGTATGGGAGCAGGCCGCCAACAATTTCGAAGCCCTCAAGACCGTCAAAGTCAAGAACTTCGATGTTGACGGAATGCACATTAAAGTACAATTCAATCCGGCGCGCATAGTATCGTCTGCCGCTAAGGTGGACGCCAAGAGCCTCAAAGAGCGCAAGTGCTTTTTGTGCGAGGCCAATCGTCCCGCTGTACAGACCGGACTGCCTTGGGGCGAGAACGACAAATACGTAGTGCTTATCAATCCCTTCCCCATATTCCCGCGTCATCTCACCATACCTGACAATCGTCATGTCGACCAGTTGGTGGCTGATCGCGCCAAGGATATGATGGATTTGGCCGCCCAACTGGACGAATACACCGTATTCTATAACGGGCCCAAGTGTGGAGCCTCCGCACCCGACCATATGCACTTTCAGGCCGGTAATAGCGATTTCCTCACCTTAGGTGACGACCTCGAAGATGCCGAGCTGAAGACTATCGCCGAGGACGAGGGCGCTACTTTGGCATTGGTAGATACTCTGCCGCTGAAGGTTTTTGTGATTGACGCCGAGGACTCTGAAGCCGGAGCACGCTTATTCGGACGCTTGTACGATGCCATTCCCGTGCCCGAAGGCGAGCGCGAGCCCATGATGAATATATTATGCTACGCCACGCCGGCCGGCATTCGTATGGTTGTGATTCCGCGCAAACGCCATCGTCCTTCGTTCTATGGTACTGAGGGCAAGGATTGTATGTTGCTGTCTCCGGCATCCGTGGATATGGGCGGAGTATTCATTACTCCCCGTCCCGAAGATTTCGAACGTATGGACGCCGACATCGTGCGCCGCATCTATGATGAATTGTGCCTCAATCTCGACGAAATTACGGCAATAGCCTCAAACGTTAAATAAGCTAATACTGCGCACTATGAACGAACCGCATATCAAAGTAGGTATCTTGAGCGCACCGCGCATAGATATAGACCTCATTGGCGACTTCATTACGGCAGACGGCAATACCGTCACCGGAGCACAGAGCCTTGCCGTCACCGACGGTGGCCGCATCGTATGGCAAGATCAAGAGTTCGACACCATAGAATTTCGTCCCAAAACACCTCGGGATATTTTCGAAATCAAGGATGTCGTCATCGGTGTCAACTTTCACTGGGAACGCAAAGAGAACCAACGCTTCAGCGGTAGCGCATCTTTCATAGTCGAAGGCGATAAGTTGACCATAATCAATGTATTGCCTGTCGAAGACTATCTGCTCAGTGTTATATCTTCCGAGATGAGTGCTCATGCATCGCTGGAACTGTTGAAGGCGCACGCCGTGATTTCGCGTTCGTGGCTGTTGGCTCAAATTCAGAAGAATAAAGCCATTGCAGAGAGTGGCACTAAATACAATGCTTGCACCGAGACCGCGGACGAGCGCATCAAGTGGTATGACCGCGAAGACCATATAAACTTTGACGTCTGCGCCGATGACCACTGTCAACGCTATCAAGGTGTTACACGTCAGTCGACCCCCAAGGTAGCCGAAGCCATCGCCGCTACACGCGGTCAGGTATTGGTATATGATGGAGAATTGTGCGATGCGCGTTTCAGCAAATGTTGCGGCGGCGTCTTCGAGCAATTCGAATACTGCTGGGAACCCAAGCACTTCCATTATTTGGGCGCCCGTCGAGACGATGTCGCCGAAGACGATTATCCGGACTTGCGCAACGAGAATGCTGCATCGCAATGGATACAGACACGCCCCGAGGCCTTCTGCAATACCTCCGATGCGGCAATACTATCGCAGGTACTCAACAACTACGACCAGGAAACCAAAGACTTCTACCGCTGGGAAGTGCGCTACACGCGCCGCGAACTCAGCGAATTGGCGGCACGGCGCAGCGGCATTGATTTCGGTGACATCGTAGATATGATACCTCTGGAGCGTGGCACCTCGGGACGCATTGTCCGCCTCAAAATTGTCGGCACCAAGCGCACGATGGTCATAGGCAAGGAATTGGAAATACGCAAAACACTGTCGCCCAGTCACCTGTACTCATCGGCTTTTGTGGTCGAGCGTGTCGGTGTAGATGCTGCCACCGAGCTTCCCGAAGCCTTTGTACTGCACGGAGCAGGGTGGGGACATGGCGTAGGCCTGTGCCAGATAGGTGCCGCAGTTATGGGCGCCCGAGGCTACAAGTACGATGCCATTCTCAGCCACTACTTCATTGATGCCTCCATCGAGACACTATATAAATGAATGTCTTTCGGATGAAGTAAAAGTGATAACACGACGCATAAAACGACATGGCATAACGATACAATGCGGCCCGAAAGCGAGAATATTGCTATCTTAAAAACAGGCCATAAAGAACTGTCACGACTGCCGTTTCGATTGCCCAAAAAACAACGATACTATTCGCCCACGTGGGCGTAACGATAACCGATACAACCCAACACCAATAAACTAACCCATCACCGGCGCCGCAGGCGACGGACCGGACTTTCGGGTTCGGAAAACATTCAAAACAATATGTCAGATACCCAAAAATCGACTAAACGTAACCCATGGGCGTGGATACCTACGCTGTATTTTGCCCAAGGCATTCCTTTCATCTTCATCAATATGGTGACGATGGTACTTTTCACCCAATTGGGCATGAGCGAAACCGATGCAGCCCTTTATACCGGATGGCTGTATCTTCCTTGGGTCATCAAGCCCTTCTGGGGTCCGTTGGTGGACATCATGAAGACAAAACGTTGGTGGACCGTAACTATGCAATTGTGCGTGGCTGTAGGTCTTGCCGGTATAGCTTTCACACTGCCGCAGCCTACGGGAGAGGAAATCAAGGCCGGACTTAACATCAACGAGTTCACCATCTGCCTGTTCTTCTACGTCTTCACCGCTTTCTGCTCGGCCACACATGACATAGCTTCCGACGGCTTCTATATGATAGCTCTGGACACCAACCAGCAGTCATTGTTCGTCGGCATTCGCTCCACATTCTATCGTTGTGCCAACGTGTTCGGACAAGGCGGTTTGGTGATGATAGCCGGTGCACTTACCATAGCATTGGACGGCGATAAGGCTGCTGCATGGAAATGGACCGTTGCCGGATGCTCGATATTCTTTGCATTGGTGTTCCTGTACCACGCCTTTATTCTGCCTTATCCCAAGACAGACCGTGCGGTTGGTTCCAACGCACAGAAAAAAACTGCCGGAGCTATTATCTCGGAATTCGGCGGCTCCTTCGTGACCTTCTTCAAGAAGAAACACGTGATACTGGCGATGCTGTTTATGCTGCTCTATCGCCTTCCCGAAGCACAGGTGGTCAAACTATGTCAGCCTTTCCTGTTGGCAAGTCGTGATGCCGGCGGCCTTGGAATGACCCCCGAACAAGTAGGTTTGTCATATGGCACACTCGCTATCATCGGCCTCACCATAGGTGGTATCATCGGCGGTATCTGTGCATCTCGCGGCGGTCTTCGCAAATGGATTTGGCCTATGGCATTGGCCACATCGCTCAACTGCGTGGCATACATCATACTCTCAAATGTTCAACCGGACTATAACACCTTGGTCGGCCAAATTACTGTATGGACTTGCCTTGTGCTCGAACAATTTGCTTACGGATTTGGTTTCACAGCCTTCATGCTGTTTATGATGTACTTTGCAGACGGTCCTTACAAGACATCCCATTACGCTATTTGCACGGCCTTTATGGCTCTGGGCATGATGCTTCCCGGTATGGCAGCCGGATGGATCAAAGAATTCCTGCTGGGCAACTCGTACAGCAACTTCTTCTTCTGGGTACTGGGCTGCAACCTCGCTACTTGGGCAGTTACCTTCTTGGTACGTCGTCACATCGACCCCGCTTACGGTGCTAAAAACGCTACAGCCGAGGCTGCAAAGAAATAACGTGACTGTGCAGTAACGGCAGGTCGGCAATGCAAGCCGGCAATACAAACCGACGAAAAGTCGGCAGCGTTACAGCCAACGAGATAAAACATCAGATATCATCAAAGACAAAACATAACACTTGATATGTCAACCAAACGACTATTAGCGGCCGCCCTCGGGGTCGCCTTAGCCCTCGGAGCAACGGCACACGTCAAGCCCGGCATCGAAGTACTGCGCGACCGCGGTTTCGAAGGCCTGAAAGGCAAACGCGTGGGCCTGATCACCAACCCCACCGGCGTAGACAACAATCTGCGCAGCACCATCGATATTCTGCACGAAGCACCCGGCGTCACTCTCGTGGGGCTATATGCTCCTGAGCACGGCGTTCGTGGCGATGTTCACGCCGGCGACCATGTAGACAATATGACAGACCCCGCTACCGGGGTCACCGTATATTCCATCTACGGCAAAAATCGCAAGCCTACGCCCGAAATGCTCAAGGATGTGGATGTGCTTGTATACGACATCCAGGATATCGGCTGCCGTTCGTACACCTTTATATCCACTATGGGTCTGGCCATGGAAGCATGCGCCGAGCTTGACAAGGAATTTATGGTGCTCGATCGCCCCAATCCCGTGGGCGGAAACAAGGTTGAAGGCAACCTCGTAGAAGACTCGTGCGTATCCTTCGTCAGCCAGTTTGCTATCCCGTATCTTTACGGACTGACCCCCGGCGAGTTGGCTATGTATCTCAATGACAAGGGTATGATAGGAGACAAGAAAGTCAAACTCACCGTCGTTCCTATGGACGGCTGGCATCGCAATATGACTTTTGCGCAGACCGAAATGCCGTGGGTACTGCCTTCGCCGCATATTCCCAATCCCGAAGCAGCCGTATTATACCCCGTCAGTGGCATTCTCGGCGAATTAGGATATGTCAATATCGGCGTGGGTTATACAATGCCCTTCAAGCTATTCTGCGCACCTTGGACCAACGCCGAAGAACTGGCTCGCCGTCTCAACGGTCTCGCCCTGCCCGGCGTGATGTTTCGTCCCATCCATATCAAGCCCTTCTACAGCGCTTATAAGGGAGAGAATATCCAGGGCGTGGAAGTGTATATCACTGATGCCGAAGCCGCTCCGCTGTCATTGATACAATTCTACGTGATGCAGGAAATGGCCGATATGAACCCCGACAAGGCCACCTTCAAGGAAGGCAATGCCGATCCCGGGCGATTCAATATGTTCGACAAAGTTTCCGGCAGCAAGGAGATACGTCGTCGCTTCAGCCGCCGCCACAAAGTAGCCGATATCATTGACTACTGGAACAAAGATGCAGCAGCCTTCAAGGAGGCCTCAAAGCCATACTATCTGTATAAATAAAGCTGTATAAATAAAGTTGTATAAATAAAGCGAGTGAGGAGAGTAATAGGAATTCAGGGATAAAAGGGTCGATGCGACATAGACGTATCCGCCTATGTGACGTAGTCGCCCAACCCTAATTCCTAACTCCGATCACTTAATATATACGCCATACAAGCACTATCAAGACCATCAAAGCAGATGCCTAACCGTAAACAGGACGCTATGAAGGCGTTCGTACGAGAGTTAAAAAAGAGCATAGACGCCAAACGCGTTTATACCGACGAATTACGTCGCCTTGCCTGGGGCGCGGATGCCGGATTTTACCATCTTATACCACAGGTCGTTGTACGAGCCAAAGATCGTGAAGAAGTCTCCATGATATTGCGCATGGCCAGCGACTACAATCTTCCCGTAACCTTTCGCGCTGCCGGCACCAGTCTTTCAGGCCAGGCTATCAGCGACTCGATACTTATAGTTGCCGGCAAGAATTGGGAAGGCTATGAGATTTCGGACGATGCCTCCACCATCACCTTGCAACCCGGCATAATAGGGCAGCGTGTCAACGAATTGCTCGCGCCTTACGGGCGGATGTTTGCACCCGATCCGGCCTCCAAGAAATCAGCTATGGTCGGCGGTATAATCATCAACAACGCCTCCGGTATGAACTGCGGTACGCACGCCAACAGCGACCGCATACTTCGGTCAATGGGTATTATTCTGGCTGATGGAACAATGCTTGACACTGCCGATGAAGATTCGCGTCGCAACTTTGCAGAAGTGCACCCCGAGATATTGCGCGAAATCTGCGACATACGAGACGAGATACGTGCAGATGCCGAATTGGTGGCTCAGATACGCCGCAAGTATACTATAAAGAACGTCACCGGGCTCAATCTACGTCCTTTTGTCGAATACGACGACCCCTACGAAATCATTGCGCACTGTATGGTAGGCAGCGAGGGCACTTTGGGCTTTATGTACAGCGCCACGGTGGCCACTTCGCATCTCTACAGCCTCGGTGCCAGTGCTATGCTCTATTTTGACGACTTGGCCGAGGCTTGCCGTGCAGTTGTGGCCTTGCGTAAACATGCTCCGGTATATTCCTGCGAGTTTTTGGACAAGAAGTCCCTTGCTTCGGTACATGACACCACCGGAGAAGGCCTTACTGCGCTTTTGCTCGAGACCAAGGCCGATGACAGCGACACCTTACAAGCCAATATCTCGGCAATTATGGAGACACTGCGTCCGTTCAAGATGTACGTCGAGCCGCACTTCACCACCGACCCGACCGAGTACGGCAAATGGTGGGGTATGCGTAGCGGCGTCTTCCCCGCCGTAGGCGGCACGCGACCTCTGGGCACTACAGCCCTGATAGAAGACATCGCCTTTCATATCGATGACTTGCCCGCAGCTACCGTGCGTCTACAACAACTGCTTACGGATGCCGGATATGACGATGCGTGCATCTATGGACATGCGCTTGAAGGCAATTACCACTTTGTGATAGCTCAGAGTTTTGACACACAGTCCGAAGTAGATCGCTATAAAGGTTTGATGCAGGCCATAGAGCATCTGGTGGTAGACGAATACGGCGGATCGCTTAAGGCCGAGCATGGTACCGGACGCAATATGGCGCCCTTTGTACGCAAAGAATGGGGCCCCAAGGCCTACAACTTTATGCGTCGTCTCAAGCATGCCCTCGACCCGCAGGGGATACTTAATCCCGGAGTTATATTTAATGACGACCCCGAGTGTTACATCAAAGCATTGAAATCGCTGCCGTTGACCGATCCCGAGGTTGACCGCTGCATCGAATGCGGTTTCTGCGAGGTCAATTGCGTATCGTGCGGATTCAGCCTCTCGGCACGCCAACGAGTCGTCGTTCAGCGCGAAATTTCGAGACTGGAACGGACCGGCGAGAATCCTGTACTACTCAAGACCTTACGACACCAGTTTGCAAAGCTCGGTGATGCCACCTGCGCCGGCGACGGACTATGCTCGCTGTCGTGCCCCATGCATATCAATACCGGCGAAATGGTGCACCATATACGTCAGCGCAACTTACCGCCTACATCCATAGGTTACAAGACCGGCAATTGGGCCGCCAATCATTTGGCCGGCATCGAAGCCACGCTACGTCCGGTGCTGTCTACGGCTTCGGGCGTACGTCGTGTTCTGGGTGATAGCGCCGTCAACACCATAGGCCGTACCCTGCATCATATCGGTGTGCCTCTGTGGACGGCTGCGCTGCCCACGGCTTGTCGCCGACCCAAAGACGCCGTGCAACCCGCCGATTTGCCGCGCAAAGTTGTGTACTTCCCGTCGTGCATCAACCAAACTATGGGCGGAACTCCCGAAAAGGGCGTCAAAATAGAGCCCTTGGTGACGGTGATGACACGTCTATGCAATAAGGCCGGATACGAAGTCATACATCCCAAGTGTATGAAGCATTTGTGCTGCGGTATGATTTGGGAGAGCAAAGGTATGCCCGACATTGCCGATCGTAAGACTGCCGAACTCGAAAAGGCATTGCTCGAGGCCAGTGACAACGGGCGCTACCCGGTGTTGTGCGATCAAAGCCCGTGTCTCCACCGTATGCGCAATCATATCAAGAGTTTGCGACTTTACGAGCCCGCCGAATTTATTGCTACATTCCTGGCTCCGCACCTCGAATTCAAGCCCATAGACCGCACAGTGGCGGTTCACGTCACTTGTTCGACACGACATATGGGGTTGGCCGACACCATCATCTCTTTGGCGCGGCGCTGCTCCACGGACGTGCTTGTGCCGACAGAAGTCGGATGTTGCGGATTTGCCGGCGATAAAGGATTTATGTTGCCCGAGCTTAATAGTTGGGCACTGCGCAAGTTGCGCCCGCAAGTCGAATCGGCACACGTTGCAGAGGGCTACTCCAATTCGCGTACATGCGAGATAGGCTTGGCCACAAATAGCGGAGTGCCATACAAGTCCATAGCCTATCTTGTAGATGAAGTGACATCTCCGGTCACAGCCGCGAGTCGAGTGGCAGTACCCTCGGAGGCGTCCGCATCGGATGCGACAAAGCAATAAACGATAGCAGATAATTAAGCCGATAAAAAAAACGCGGCATAGCCGTAACAAAACAATAGCATCAGAAATATCATTATAATAAGAGCATCGGGAGATACCGACCGGAACGTCCGTCACCGTTAAGACGACCTCCCTAAGATAGCACTCCTAAGCTGACACTCCTAAGACTAAAATAATCCAAAACCAAACCTTATAATGACAACAACAACCACACACACCCATCACAGCCTTGCCGACAAGCCCCGTCCGAAACGCCTCTTGGCTCTGGACATCCTGCGAGGTATTACCATCGCCGGAATGCTGCTGGTTAATAATCCCGGCTCGTGGGGACACATCTATGCCCCGCTTGAGCATGCATCGTGGAACGGTCTGACACCTACGGACCTTGTTTTCCCGTTCTTTATGTTCATTATGGGTGTCTCAACCTATTTTTCGCTTAAGAAATTTGATTTCAAACTTAGTGCTCACGCCTTTGCCAAGATACTGCGCCGTACCGTGGTTATCTTCTTCATAGGTCTGTTCATTGCGTGGACCAGTCTGACAATGCGCGGATTTATAAATGACGATATGCCGTTGAGCGAAGCTATGTTCAACTTCGAGCATCTGCGCATCCTCGGCGTTATGCCTCGTCTGGCTCTGTGCTATGGCATAGGCTCGCTGCTTGCCCTTGCCTTCGGGCGTCGCCGACTGCCGTGGGCTATTGCCGGTATCATCGTACTCTACGGCATCATCTTGCTGGTAGGCAACGGCCTCGAATTTTCGGACAGCAACATCGTCAGTCGTGTAGACCACGCCGTACTTGGCGAGACCCATATGTACCATGACACTATCGATGGTGTTGAACTGGCGTTTGACCCCGAAGGATTGCTGAGTACGCTTCCTGCCATAGCGCACATGCTTATAGGCTTTATCTGCGGCGGAATGATAATGTCCACCAAAGACAATACCATGCGTATCAATAAACTATTCATCATAGGCACGGTGCTCACTTTTGCAGGCTTCCTGTTCAGCTACGGAATGCCCATCAACAAAAAAATCTGGTCGCCCACCTTTGTGCTCACCACCTGCGGCCTTGCAGCCAGCTTCTTGGCCTTGCTTATATGGGTGATAGACATCAAAGGCTACAAGCGCTGGTGCCGCTTCTTCGAAGTCTATGGCATCAATCCGCTGTTCCTCTATGTCTTTGGCTCGTTGTTGAGCATCTTCTTGGGCTTTATCAAGATACCTTATCAAGCGACTGAAAGCGGCCTTATATCTATCAAAGGCTGGATGTATGACGCCGTGTTTACTCCTATGTGCTCAGGCAACGAAACTCTTGCATCGCTGTGCTTTGCCCTATGCTTCGTCATCTTTGTATGGGCTGTAGGCCTTATCCTTTACCGAAACAAAATTTACATTAAGATATGATACTTATAGCAGATTGTGGAAGCACCAAAATCGACTGGTGCCTCGTCGAAAATTCGAAAGTCGTAAAACAAGTGTTTACGTGCGGCATGAACGCCATCATGCTGACACAGGAAGAAATGGCTGCACGCATAGCTGCCGAACTTGTCCCCGAAGTCAAACCCTATATACCCCAAGTAACGGCCGTATACTTTTATGGTGCCGGATGCATCAACGAAGAAGTATGCGCCAATGTCGCCGAAGCTATACGCGCTTCCGTGCCTGCTCCCGTCATTGAGGTGGCCACCGACTTGTTGGCAGCCGCACGCGCATTGTGCGGTCGCTCGGCCGGCATAGCCTGCATCCTCGGTACGGGCAGCAACAGCTGCTACTACGACGGCGAAAAGATATGTGACAACGTCTCGCCTCTGGGCTATATACTCGGTGACGAAGGCTCGGGCGCCGTTCTGGGCAAACTGCTGTTGGGAGATGTGCTCAAAAACCAGTTGCCTAAGGCCCTGTGCGAGAAATTCCTCAAACAGTATGACCTTGACCGTATGACCATCATCCGTCGTGTCTACAAAGAGCCTCAGGGTAATCGCTTTATGGCATCTGTGACCCCCTTCCTGATACAGAACATTGACGAACCGGCCATTCATAGTCTGGTGCTCAACTCGTTCAAGTCCTTCTTTGTACGCAACATTTGCCAGTACAAAGACCACGACAAGCTCAGCGTCAACTTTATCGGTTCGATTGCTTACTACTACCGCGATGTACTCACCGAAGCCGCTACGGCCACAGGCTGCACCATAGGCACCATCATCAAGAGCCCGATGGAAGGCCTCATCCGTTTCCACTCGACTCCTGCCTGAGGCTTAGGTGTCTGAGCAATTACCTACAATAAGCAACATTCACACAATACACATAATACACTTATGGCATTTGTAAAAATAAGCGAGCAACCTTCGCTTTACAACGACCTTGAGAAAAAGTCCGTAGGCGAAATCCTGCACGAAATCAACACCGAAGACAAGAAAGTGGCCTTGGCAGTTGAGAAGGCCATACCGCAAATTGAGAAACTTGTCATCGAAATTGTCAGCCGTATGCGCCGCGGCGGACGTATATTCTATATGGGCGCCGGAACAAGCGGTCGCCTCGGCGTACTTGATGCCAGCGAGATACCTCCGACATTCGGTATGGATCCTTCATGGGTGATAGGTATCATAGCCGGTGGCGACACCGCCCTTCGCAATCCCGTTGAGAACGCCGAAGATGATACCGAACAAGGCTGGAAAGACCTCCAGGCTTTCGATATCAACGACCGCGATACCGTCATCGGCATCGCCGCTTCCGGCACTACACCATACGTCATAGGAGCCATCAAGACCGCTCGTGCCCACGGAATACTTACCGCCGCCATCACGTCCAACCCCGATGCGCCTATTAGCGAAGCCGCCGACATAGCCATTGAAATGATTGTCGGACCCGAATATGTCACCGGCAGCAGCCGCATGAAATCCGGCACGGGTCAAAAGATGATTTGTAATATGATTACCACCACAGTGATGATACAGATGGGTCGCGTCAAAGGCAACAAGATGGTCAATATGCAATTGTCCAATGCCAAACTCGTAGACCGCGGCACACGTATGGTAGTTGATGAACTCGGGCTGCCTTACGACGAGGCCAAGCGCCTGCTCCTGCTTCACGGCTCGGTCAAAGAAGCCGTGGACGCTTATCGCAAGCAGTAATAATGCGACCGGTTATGAAGATACGTACAATAGTTGCTATGGCTGCTTTTGCAGTCATAGCACTACCTGCCGCTGCACAACATCAATGTCGGTGCGGTCACAGCGCATCGGTACCCGACACCATGAAGTGCGCGCGTCTGCAATACTACATTGACATCCAGCGTCAAAACAAGTATACCGAATTGTGGGGTCAGCGTGCTACCATTTTCGAGGCTCTGCCAGTAGATACAAACGATATAGTCATGCTGGGCAACTCGCTGACGCACGGCTGCGAATGGCACGAACTCCTGGGTATGCCCAATGTGCTCAATCGCGGCATTATCGGTGATGTAATCCAAGGCATACGTCTGCGCGTCGATCCTATCTTAGACGGACATCCCAAGAAGATTTTCCTGCTGTCAGGCGTCAATGATGTAAGTCATAATCTCAGTGCCGACAGCATCGCCAACGCCATGGGCGAATTGATAGACTACATACGTACGCGTTCGCCTCAGACACGCTTGTATGTTCAGTCGATGCTGCCCATCAACAACTCGTTCGGCCGCTATAAAAACCTCAAAGACAAAGAGCAGGTGATACGTGATGCCAATGCTTTGATCGCTGCCATGGCGCAAGACAAAGGCTTTACGTGGATAAATTTATATCCGGCCGTAGCCGATAAGGACGGCAACCTCCGCACAGACCTCACCAATGACGGCCTGCATTTGCTTGCCCCCGGCTATCGCATTTGGGCAGACATTATTCGTCCGTATATCAACGAATAGCGCGTAAAGCGGTACGTAGATATTACATTTACAGGGAGTGTACGCCGAGGGCGTGCACTCCCTGTAAGTCTTTTTATGGTTATGCCGCTCGATATGCGCGGTATGGCAGCCTGTCAGCGATGGGCATTGACCGGGAGGCTGCGTGTGCCGAATGCGAATGCCGCTGCGCGTACTTCATGGCAATTATCCGAAAGTGAGACGGGCGTGGTGTAAATCGGTGACGATTCGTCCGGGTCGGTGCCGTCGATGGTGTAGCGTACTATCACTTCGGTGGATGAGGGGTAAGGACTATTGATGAATGCCGTATTGCCGTCAATGCTTATGCCGGGCTGACGTAAATGCACGTTTAGTCCCTGCGATGCGTAGAAAGGTAGATCGCGTGTGCCGACAATGGCATTGAACTGTGCTTCGGAGTATGTTGAGTCGCAATTCCAGGCACGTTCGGCAAGCCCTAAAATCTTAGGCATAAGGTAAGTCTTGAGTTGAGCGGCGCTACGTATGGTCTCGCCGAAGACTTGTGCGTTTAGGCCTATGACTTTGCCCGGACCTTTGTCCATAGCCGGACATAGCCGATGAGCATAGGCGTTGAAGGCCGAAAACTCGTCCACGTATCCGCCCCAAGCCAATCCCGGTTCCTGCGGGTCGCGGCTGTAAGCGAGGTCAAAGTAAAGGTGGTTTACATTGCTTAATATGGTCGGATACCCGGCAAGTACGACGCGGTCGGTGACTCCGCCGTTGCCTTGACGAGACAGAGTGCTCCAGCAGTTGACACCTCCGGAGACCGGTGCTATGGCTTTATTGTAGGCCTCGTCATGTCCCAGCGCCATTTCCTGCCATCCATGCATCGGAATGTGTCGAGCAGCCAGCATTGCGGCTACGCGTTGTACATAGTAGGCGTGTACTTGGGCCTGGGATTGCAGGTTCTCGCGCTTCTTGAGTCGAGCCACGGCAGCCGAGCCGTCCCAAGCGCCGCGCGGCACCTCATCACCTCCGATATGAATGCCTATGAGCGGTACTCCGGCATCGCGGTACATTGATGCGATTTCGTCTATAACCTTTTCCATAAAGCGGTAAGTGCTTTCCAATGCCGGGTTCATTATATTGTCGTGGAAGGCTTGTGCCGAGGTGTAGCGCGATGTGTCGCCGTCTTCGATAAGGCGGAATTTTGTATCTCCGCAGTTGAGCTTTCGGGCCTCCATAGCGCGTATGGCGGCACGCGCATGTCCCGGCGATTCGATTTCGGGCACGACCTCAATGCCCATATTGTGAGCTGTGCGTATCAGGTCGATGAATTCGGCGCGTGTGTAATAGCCGTTGGAAGTGCCTGTGTCGGTGTGTGGGTTGCCGTCACCGGTAAAAATCTGTTTGAGGTATGTGCGTTCGTCCTGTGTGTATCCGCGATGAGCACCTACGTCAGTCAGTTCGGGCAGCCCGGGAATTTCGAGGCGCCATGCCTCATCGTCCGTGATGTGAAAATGCAGCCGATTGAGTCGGTTGGATGCCATTAGGGCCAATATGACCTTCATCGTTTGAGGTCGCTGGAAATTGCGTGCAACGTCTATCATCAGGCCACGCCACGGCATATCGGGCCAGTCTTCGATGACCACATCCGGTATGCGCCCGAGGCTGTCACGACGGCTCAAGACCTTGGCGTTGAAGGCTATGTAGTTGGCCCATTGACGGTCCGGACGGCAATAGATGACGGCGCTGTCGCCGCGCACTTCGATGCGATAATAGTCCGGATTTTCGGGGTCGATATCTACAAATCCAGGAACATTGACGCGTGACATCGCACCGGACTGCCCCGGCGTGACTTTTTTATAGGACGGGATTACATCATAGAAGTCTAAGGCCCGGTCTGTGGTCATGGACTCGTTGTGGCGATATACTTCGGCTGCATAATCGGTCATATTTCGTTGCAGGGGAGCCATAATACGCTTTACAGGGTCGGTAGTGCCATCGGCATTGACGCGGTGAAAGCCATCCGGTGCGTAGCTGATATTTACAAATCGTCCGCGCGTCTGTATCTCGAAAACCACACTGTCCGCGTCTTTGGGGTCGGCGTATATGTCTGTGGCCGGGTCATCCGGGTTGTGAACCATCAATCGCGGCGAAGCTATGGCATAGTATCCGGGCACAAGTTCGATAAGTGTATCTCGCGGGTCTGTCAAGCGCATCTGACGGGCAAACTGATTGAAACACAGCTGCGGAAAGTTGAGGTTGCCTCTAACGACCAGACGTTGGGTGTAATATGGACGGGAGGCGCTGTCGGTGCCTTCGTGAGAGATGCTCCAGTGTACTGAAGTCAGTGCTTGCGTCGCGTTATTGTCTATAGCGTTGCCGTTTGTGGCCGTTGCCGTGGTGGTCATTGTAGTGATGCCTGCCAGGGTGATAGTGGCGGCCAGGACGGCGGTCATTGGTGCATGGAATTTCATATCGAATCTTGTCGGAATAATGGCAGAAACGGTTAGGGACAGTACTTGGGACGTGCGTCAATAGTCAAGCGGTGCTTGGGGCGTGCGTCTAAGGTCCGAATGTGGCTGTCGGATCTTGTGTCAATTAAGGTATAGCGGTACGCAGCGCATCATGTAGTCGCGAGCGACATCCCAGGGTACATATAGGCCCATACGTTCGCCCGGTAGTGTGACGGGCTTCTCGTTGACATCGAAGCGTACGTAGTAGCGGCCCGAATGTTTGGCCTTGAATAGCACGATTTGGAGATTGGCGGCCATAGGTACAACATCGAAGTCGCGCCAGTGCATGGCCACGGTATCAAAGTAATTGGTCATATAATAGCATCCGGGTAGGCGTAACAGTGACAGCAACGGCATCAGTGTTTCGGCATGTCCGAAGCGAAGATCGGCTACCACTCCATCTGCGCTGCGGCTGTCTGTGGCCAAGTCGGTGGTGCGTATGATGTCCATAAGTAGCGTTCCGGCCATATCGGCGGGAACGGAGGACACTGTGGAAGCCGTATATTGCAGATACTGGCGCAGGTTGAAGCACGACCACAATGCGTTGTATTCCGCTTCGGTGAAGAATCGCGAGGCATCACATTCGATTTCCATAGCGGCCATGCCGGCGATGACATAATACTCGGTAATAGCCAGCTCGCGGGCCTTCTCAGTGCCGTCAAACGGGTAGTCACGCCCCAAAACGCGTGTGATTGCCGTCAGAGGACAATATTGCTCGAAGTAGGCCGTGTATGTCGGTTCCCAGAGCCTGTCGCTGCGGAAATGTCGGTAGTCCTCGCTGGTATCGAAAGGCCGCACGAGCGTTGAGTTTTGGCGTCCCGAGGTGGAGGATATTTCCAGACGATTGTTCATACGTGACATTTGGTGCAGGAAGCTGAACATACTCATCATCGAGCGTGGCGAATAAGAAGACAGTGCGCGCACCCGGGCTCCGTCTTTGAATAAGTCGCTGTAGCGGCGCATCATTCGTGTGGCGATGGAGCGCTGTTCGGCCATGCCTAACGAGTCCAGAGCGCCCCAGCGACCTTGCGATGCGGCTATGGCTTGTTCGGTGAGAGTCAGCAGTTCGCGTCCGGTGGGCGTGAGCAGACCCAGCGAATCGCTGTGCAGCAGGGCTTGATGCAGCATCTTGCACGAGGCTGCCGAAGCCGGATAGCGTGAGCCGTGACGGCCGACGTGGTCAATGTGTACGGCCACGAGACTGTCGGGTGTGACAATCTCAGCGATATTGGACGGGTAGGGAGTCAGCGACCCTTGGCATTGTGCCGAAGTGTATTTTGTCGCCATAGGGTCGGCGGCAAAAGTTGTGCCGGCTCCGAGGAGAATAAAGAGGATCGCGAACAAATTTTTGCGTAGTATGCGGTGTGGTGTCATAGCGAATTTGGTTGTGAGGTCAAGTATTCGTATCTTTGGCGTAAAATTACGAATAATTTATGGATAACGCACACACCACAGCCGATAAATCGTCCGAGAACTGCGCTACAGATGCGCACGCTCGGGCCGTCGAATTATACCGCCAAGGTCGTTACGCGTGGCAGCATGGTGACCGCGCCGCCGCCATCAGTGCTTATGAGCGTTCGGCGGCTCTCGATCCCGAGGGTCCGGGCGCTACAGCACTTGAAATGACGCGCGATATTATGGATTTTTACGATACCAACCAATTCAATCCCTAAGTTGTGATATATCAGGCTAAGGCTTCGAAGTATTTTGACGGCGTCAATATGCCGGAATGCAATGCGTAAGTAGTCGTATATCAGTCTTACGTCGGTGTTGCGGCAGATGCTATACGACGAGGCCTGCGATGATATGTTTTAATGAAACCGAGCAGCCCAGCGAGGTCTTGAAGCGTTCGAGTCCTTCGTTGGATATGCCGTGGTGCGTGCCCGGTCCGAGGTCTATGGTTGAGATGCCGAGTCGGGCATAATGCAGGCTTATGGCGCGGTCCATCCAATTGGTGACGCGTAGCGGCCGCGCCTCGGCGGTGTCTCCCCAATTAATCATTTGTACGATATGGGGGGCCGTATGCTGATAGTAGGCTGCTGCTGCCGGGACTTCGCCGTCCGTTACCATAAAGAAATCCATAGGTATGGCGCGTGCCGTTGCCAGCACTTGGTCGCGCGTCATAGCCATCTTGTAGCCCATTTGCCGGTGGTGCTCGGCTATAAGGTCATATACCATTCCGGCATCGGTTTCGGTGACCAGGGCGAAAGTTCCGTGCCGCTCGGCTTTGCGGAGGTTGCGTTGCGCTGCTGACGACATTTGTGCGTGTACCGGGTGGGCGTAATTGCGGTCGCAAAACAGTTCTCGGCCGAGATTGCCGAAGGCCTCGACTGAGGAGTGTATCAGTGTCGGGGCGTAGAATTCGGGCGGCAATACTATGCGCCATTTTCCGTGGGCCTGTGCGTCCACGTATCGGGCAATTGTGCATAAAGCCTGTAATGATACGGGTATATCGGGTCGGGACATCGAGCATAGTGCGTAAGGAGCCGAAAACGGCGAAGCCCAAGTGCCGTTGATGTCCTTGCCCCAGGCCATGCCGATGGTATTGTTGTCCTCGTCCGTAGCCAAAATGTACTCCATGCCGCCGAGGGCGCTGACCGTACGTGCAAATTCGACGCTGTCGTACACTGTCGCCGGATGTGGGACGCTACGATAGTATGTCGAGGTGTATGGCCATCTGTGAGGTAATGATGTGTATAGATGCCTATTGTTTGTCGTACACGGGGCGGAAGATTCGGTGCTCGATGTCGGTAGCATCGGCATATTGCGTCAGCAGTCGCGAGGCATATTCGACGAGGTCGTCTGCGGACATTTCTTCGCCGTATATATTGGCGACCATAAATAGGTGTCGTGTCGATTCGGGACGTATGGCGGTGCGGGCATTATCGCTGGTGGGAGTGGCTATGCCACCGATGTCGTCGCGCAACACCGGCAGCCCGGCGATATTGAGCGGACCGCGATGTACGGCTTCATAAGGTTCGCCTTCGCGTCCCACTCCGAGGCGCAGGGTGTGTCCGGCGATATGGTCGCTGTCAAAAGCGCCTATGGAGTGTCCCGAGGCGATGGACAATAGGTTGACCAAGTCTACGACATTGCTGACGCGGTACAAGCCGTCGCCGCGTACTATGCGGCGACACATTGCTTCGGTGCTGGGGCGGTAACGATTGGGGTCTTTGCCAAATGCCTTGTAGGCGGCGCGTGTAGCCGCTATGCCGGGGCGTTTATTGACCATAGGCATTTCGTAAGATGACGCGATGCGTGATGCAACGGTTTCAACTTCATTCCATAATGCATCGCAGGTGGGCGCATCGGTGATGTTGGCGCTCATAGCCAGAAGTATCAGGCCCGGAGTCTTTTCGGCAAAGATGTCGTCAAAGATTATGTCAAACATTTGTGAGTGTAAGCTTTTTTTTGTGGGGGTATGGCGAGACGGAGATGAAATAACGGATAAAACTTAATACTCAGGATATCAACGGTAGTTTTCTGCGATCTGTCTCACGCTGTTGAGTATATCTATGTCGGTCTGTGTCAACTCGATGCCGCGTCGGGCCATCATTTTGGCTGCTGTGTCAAAGAAGCGCTGCATCGGTACTTCGGTATATCCTTGTGGCGATCCTTCGAGGAACGATGCCAAGAAAGGCCGCGGGAAGCCGCTGCCGTGGATGTTGACGCCTACGCCGAGGACAGTGGCTGTATTGAGCATTGTGTTGACTCCGGCCTTACAGAAGTCGGCCATGATGACGCCGCAGAACTGTAACCCGGTGCGCAGGAAGCGGCGCCGCGGGTAGTTCCATAGCTTGATTTCCGTATAGTCGTTTTTGAGGTTTGATGCCGAGCATCCTCCTCCGATGTTGCACCATTGTCCGATGACGGCGTTGCCTAAGAATCCATCATGCGCCTTGTTCGAATATGAGTGCATAACGACATTGTTTAGTTCGCCGCCTACTTTGCACCAAGGCCCGATGGTGGTGTCGCCATATATACGTGCGCCCATATTGACGACGGCGTGGTCGCATACGGCTACGGGTCCGCGGAGACAACTGCCTTCCATGACCGTAGCTCCGTGTCCGATGTATATCGGACCGTGCATAGTGTTGAGGGTGCATCCTTCAACAAATTCGGCATCGTCCTCCACGAAGATGTCTTCGCGGCTTCCGATTACGGTGACTGTGTTGCTCAGTGTCGCCGAGGTGCGTCCGGCGGTGATTGTCTCGAAGTCTTCGCGTAGCACTTCGCCGTTGAGGCCGAAGATGTCGTACAGAAAAGATATACAGCGCGTACGGCCTTCCAATTGGATGCTCGGAGCATTGGATGTTCCTCCGCGCCATGCTATGGGGGCGCTGTCTTCGCCGAAGACAGCCTGACCCGGTTGTAGGTCAAGGGTTATGCGCACCAATTCGGTCGTGGGAATGATATCGCCGCGCACGTATACGACTTCGGAGTTGTCGATATTGTCCGGACATGCCGGATACTTGGGTCGCAGGTAGTCTACCGTCTGCCAATAGAAATGGGCGTGCGGACAGGCTATGCGCCAGCGTTGGTCTATGGTGAATATTCCTATGCGAAGGTCGCTGACCGGACGTGTGTACGTCATCGGCAGCAGATTGTCGTGTGTTTCGCGCGGGTCTACGAGTATGATGTTGTCTATCATAATGCTATATTATACGTTATGGTGTGCTGTTGCCGCTTTTTGTTTTATGAAAAAAGATGGATGCAACATCAGCGCTGATGAACAAGGAAGCCGTAGGATGCGGAATAAGGATATCGAGTAGTGCATAGCCACCGTATTGCAGTGTATATGATTACAATAGGCTGAGGATGTCGTCCGGCGAATCAACGACGTGGTCGGCTCCGGCACTTGTCAGCTCCGAACGTGTGCGGAAGCCCCAAGAGACGCCGACACTTTCGACCCCGGCGCGATGTGCTGTCTCCATATCCACGGCACTGTCGCCTACATATAGTACTTTGTCTTTGGGGGTGGGATGGGCGTTGAGGGCCATGAACACTATCGATGGGTCCGGCTTGACCGGGACATTCTCTTGGTGTCCGAGTATAGCCGCCCATGGATGCTGTCCGAAGAAATGATTTATCAAGTGGGTTACGGCACGTTGATACTTGTTGGAGGTGACGGCGGTGGCGATGCCTCGTGCAGCCAATTCGTCCAATAGGTCGGAGATGCCGGGATAGATGGTGGTGCGGTCGGTGCAATGCACATCGTAGTATTCCAGAAAGTGGTGTCGCATGGCCTCGACCATACGCGTGGTGCGCATATCTTCCGGCAAAGCGCGTTCCAGTAGTTTGGTGACGCCGTTGCCCACCATATAGTTGTATGCAGTGATAGGGTGGGTGGTATATCCTAATTGTTCGAGCGCATAGTTGGTGGCATCGGCGAGGTCGGCGATGGTGTCCAGCAGCGTTCCGTCAAGGTCAAAAATTACGTATTGTTTCATAATCTTCTGTTTCTAAATAACGTATCGGGCGCGATGCCTTGGATGTGTGGCCGTAAGCTTCGTTATTACTTAAATATTCGTATGCGAACTATCACATTAGTACTATTAATATTGTTCGGACTTTTAATTGGCCCGAGTAGTCTGCCTCGAGTCATTAGAACGGATATCCCACGGCAAAATGGAATGTGGCATCGCGACCCCAGCGAGGGTGTATCAGCGGCCATTCTTCTTGTCCCATAGCGGGATTGTGAGCCTTCATACCAAGATCGAAACGAAGCAGGAAGTATGTAAAATCCATGCGTATGCCTGCGCCGTAAGACAGCGCTATTTGTCTGTAGAATTTATCGAATTTGAAAGTTCCTCCCGGTTGGTTTTCGTAAGTCTTGATGGTCCAGATGTTGCCGGCGTCCACAAACAATGCGCCTTCGAATACCCAGAATAATCGCGCGCGGTATTCGAGGCTAAGGTCCAGTCGTATATCACCGCATTGGTTGATGAAGTCGATTACGTCGTTGCGCGCATCGTATGCTCCCGGACCGAGTGTGCGTGCGCTCCAGCCGCGTACGCTGTTGGCTCCGCCGGCATAGAAGCGTTTTTCGAAGGGTATGGCCGACGAATTGCCGTAAGGATACCCTATGCCTACGCCGGCATGTATGGCCAAGGCGTTGCGTGCATTGAAGTTGCGAGTATATGTGAAGTCTGCTTCGCCTTTGACGTATTGTGCATACTGTATGCCGAATATTTTGTATGCTCCATCCGATTTCTTCTGTCCTAACATGGAGGAGAAGGCATACAGGAGGTTGCCGGCCATCTCGGCGGAAGCGCGGAAAGTGGTGACCGATGGCTGTATGACAAATGAGTTTAGCGTGGCCGTGGGTATGCGGCGATTGGTCTTGTAGAATGTGTAGCCCAGTCGCATAATGAAGTGGTCCTCGTAGCTGTAGCGTAGCAGGGGATTGGTGGGCGCTATTTGGTCAATGAAATTGAGCGTGGACTGTGGAAGGTAGACATAGTTGATGTCCACCAGGTCAAGTGTGCGTCGCTGGTTGAATCCTCCGTGCTGCTTGTCCCATTTGTATTTCCACGCACCGCCGGCGATGACACGGGTGTATTCGGGCCGTTCTTGATAATTGAGCGATAGGGCAAATTCGGTGCTGGCTTTATTGCGCCGTTTGAAGTCGCTTGATAGAAAAGGCGCTTTGAATTTGGGAAATGTAATGCCCACTTCGCCTGCATATTCGGTATATCGGTTGTTGATAAGCCCGTCAAAATTGCCCGAGAGGCTTTCGTAGGCTGTACGCAATTTTACGGTCAACAGTTCGCTGCCGTGTGCAAGGTTGCGATGTTGGTAGGTAAGGCCGACCCCGAAGCCGAGATCTCCTTCCGAGTTGGTGCCCTCCAGCTCGATGGTAATATTTTGCTTTTTATTGCGCGACAGCAGTACGTAAGCGTCCATCCATATTTCTTCGTTGTCATCGGCCTTGATGGCGGTCACGGGACGCATTTCGATGTTTATGAATTTGAGTATGCCTAATCGAGCCATGGCGGCATACGTTTGGTCTACTTGCGAGGCGTTGTAAGGCTTGCCCGGTACGATAAAGCAGTTTTCTTCGAGCACTCCCGGACGTAAGTATCGGTCGGCGCCGTAGATGACGGACATACCGGTCGAGCATTGGACTGTATCACTGCCGTTTGAGGCATTATCGCCGTCTTTACGAGGGTTGTAATCTGTGACAAAGTATACTTGTCGGATCATAAAACGTCGATGTTTCGGTGCCGGAGCGTCAGGGTCTATGCCGTCCGGATGTTCGGGCGTGGGGGCTGTGTGTACCATACGTGGTTGCTGTATGGTCATAGTCAGGTCTACGTCCATCGAACCGGGTACGGTGTCGGCAATGAATGTGATAAACTCCTTGTTGAAGGCATAATATCCGTGATTGCGTAATATCGAAGTGATGCGTGTGCGTTCGTTGTCGAGGTATGTGCGGTCTAACGCCATGCCCGGTGCTATATCGGGTTTGGCGGTGGTGTCGGATTGGAGTATGGCGCGAATTTCATTGTCCTCACATTCCATAGTCACTGTGGCTATGGTGTGAGCCTTTCCCGGGTGCAGAGTGTATCGCACTTGCATTTTGTCATTCTTCTTGCCGCAGGTGACAGAGTCTATGGTGACTGAGGCGTTGAGGTACCCTTTGTTGACGAGGGCTTGCCGGAGTTGTCGGGCCGAAGCTTCGGTCATTTTAGGGTCGTACAATACGGGGGCCTCTCCTATGCGTCTGAGCCATCGATTCCACCAATGTGTGGTGTCGTTGCCGGACATATTGTAGATGCCGAGTTGCATTTTTGCAAAGCCAAGGATTTTGTGGTTGGGTTGCTGTCGTAAGTAATTTAGCAATTCGCGCGTGCTGATGTCGCGGTACTTTTCTTTGGCGTTGATGCTGTCGCCGGGCTCGACGATGATTATCTCGGCCTTGTCCAGCAGTTTGCTGCCTTCGGGAACGTGTCGTGTACTGCTACACGAACTATGTACCGATGCCAGAGTGCAGGACACCAAGGCAACGGCCGACAGAGATGCCAGCTTGTTCCATAGCTTTTTCACGCGACAAAGTTACGAAAAATTCGTCAAATTATGCTTTGATATTCGTAATAGCAGGCATAATGGTAAGACAAAATAAGGGGCGAAGCCTTGCGGCTCCGCCCCTTATTGGGGAGGGTATGGAATTCAAAAGCGAATCTTAGTTGGCTAATTTGAATTGAACGGGGAGGTGATATGTCACGCGGACGGGCTGGCCGTTGTTACGACCGGGAGTCCAGCGAGGCATCTTGCGGATGACGCGTGCAGCTTCGGCATCGAGTGCGGGGTGTTTGCCGCGGACGACTTGAACATGCGAGATGCTGCCGTCTTTTTCGACGATGAATTGTACGGTCACTTTGCCTTGTACGCCTTCTTCCGAAGCGGCTGCGGGATAGATGATATTATCGTTGAGCCATTTGTACATGGCGCCATCACCACCGGGGAACGAAGGTTTCTGTTCAACCATTGCCATACTTACGGGACCTTCGTCTTTGGGTTTCTCCACGGGCTTAACTTCAACGACTTCCTTGACAACGCGGTCGCGGTTGACGTCTTCTATGCCTTTGTGGTCGTCAGCACCTAATTGAGCTGTGTTTTCAAGCACTTGCTCTTGGTCCTTGACTTCGCGGTCCTTATCGACTTGCTCGACAATCTTGACTTCGGTTACGGCCTGAGTGGCTGCAACTTCCTCTTCGACTTGAACTTCCTCGGGTTTTTGCTCGGGGATTTCCACTTGTTCTTCCTCTTCGGGAATATCTTCGGGAGCCATGATGACTTCTTCCTGCTCGTTCTTGGCGTTGATGTCTTCGTCAGCGCTCTTGAATACGCCGGTCATCACCATGATGATCGCTGTCAGAATAAGTGCCAGCACTATGAGTACGGACACCAGGGCTTTGGTGTGGCGTTTGACAGAAGTTGCACGCAGTTGGTATGCGCCATACTCCTTGTTTTTGCCATCGAATACGATGTCACACCATTCTTTTGATGAAAGATCTACATCTTTTGCCATTTTTCTTTAGTGTTAATTGGTTAGTAATATAGAACTTTGATCATTTTTTACGTACATTGGGACGGATAACGGTCTTGCCGGTAGCCTTCTCGTAGTTGCGCAACAGTATTGTATCGGTATGGTCGGGCATCTGAATTGAATACTTGCGTATCTGGTTCAGGTTGAGTTCGTCGATAGCGTTTACCAGGGCTTCGTATGTCGCGTTGGGACCCGGTTTGATAATTACCACGGGGTGTTTGAGGTTTTCGTTCGTGGCGTTCTCTTTTGCTTTTTCGGCGAATTGCTCGTCTGTGATCTTCTTGGCCTTGTAGTCGGCTTTGAGTTGATCGTAGATGTCCATAGCCTCTTTGTGGCGCTGGTAGAGGATTTCGCGGATGCCTTGGCGTTTTCCACCGGGAGCATTTCCGATAAAGTGGGATAGCTTGATGCTGCCCTTTGTTCCGGAGATGTTGACGGTATCGGGGAGGCCTTCGTAGTAGTAGATGTCGTGCAGGGTGTTGCCGGCTTCGTCTACTGCGGGCATTCCGTTGGATTTGTATTCTGTATCCAGGATCAGCGATATGGCATCGTCAGCCTTGGCCTGGTTCTTCTGTTCGTCTTTGATGCGTTGGTCATTGGACGGCAGAAGGATTTGAAGGGTCTGGCTCTTGATCATGGTTGTACAGAGCATGAAGAATGTAATCAGAAGCATGTTCATGTCGACCATAGGAGTAAAGTCCACATGGATAGACATCTTCTTTTGGGCGCCTTTCTTTTTCTTTCCGTCGCCGCTTGAGGGATCTATTTGTGCCATTGTTGTTCTTTACTTTTATGGTTATTCGGCAGACTCGGATTTGAGGGCTGTCATAAGTGTGAACTTGTTAAGGCCCATGGTTTGGAGGTTGTCGAAAACGCGGTGAATGGTCGTGAAGGGGGTGTCTTTGTCCGCTTTGACGGATATGGCACGACCTTGGAACACTGAATTATAGAGGATATCGGCATCGCGGACTGCTTCGGCGCCGTTCTGTCCTTCGGCATCAAGCTGGCTGATTTTATCGTTACGGCCGTCTTGAGCTACGTTGGCCAGTGCCCACATCCAGATTTGGAAGTCGTTGAGGGCGCCGTTTTTGTCCTTATTGTCGTTGATGGGTATGCCGACGTTGGGGTCGGTGAGTTCACCCATGAATTTGTCACGCTTGGATGTCTCCATATCCAGTACTTGGGGAAGTACTTTGAAGGGGACACCGAGCATATTCGTCTTCATGAACGCTGCTTTTTGAGCAGAAGTGATCTTGATGGCGTTCTTGGGGTGAAGGTCGTTGTATTTGCTTACTGCGTAATCCAGGACTTTTCCGCGAAGGGTTTCGCTGGGGATGACGGAGTCACCGGCGAAGGAGATGAAGATCTTGCCTTCGACCTGCGTGGGGTCTGCCAATTTGCCCGACTTGTCTTCGCTGGAGACCAGGATGGTCACCAAGTCCTTTACGGGTACCTTCTCTTCGGATACGGACGACGGGGTGTATACCACTGTCGGCTCTTTCTGTAGGAAGGTAGATGTCAACATGAAGAAAGTAAGCAAAAGAACGGTCACGTCACTCATCGCGGTCATGTCGATGAGCGTGCTCTTTCTTTTAATTTTTACTTTTCCCATATTTACTTAGTTTTAGTGGTGTTAGTATTATAACTGCCTTGTTAAGCAAACAGGGGATTAGTGAGTGGTCTGGAATGTTTGAACAATCGAGAAGCCGATTTCGTCGATGGCGTAGGTGAGGTTATCGATCTTGTTAGTGAAGAAGTTGTAGGAGATAACGGCGCATGCACCGGTTGCGATACCGAAGGCGGTATTGATAAGGGCCTCGGAGATACCGGTGGAGAGTTCGGTGGAGTCGGGAGCACCGGACTGAGCAAGAGCTTGGAAGGACTTGATCATACCGAGCACGGTACCGAGAAGACCGATAAGAGTACCGAGGGTGGTCATGGTTGCAACGATGGGGAGGTTCTGGGTCAGCGAGGGCATTTCCAGAGCGGTAGCTTCTTCGAGGGACTTCTGGATTGTCAGCACTTTCTGCTCTGTGGTGAGTTCGGTGTTCTTGTCCATTTCCTCGTAGCTGATGAGAGCGGCGTTAACGACAGCTGCAACGGAACCTTGCTGTTTTTTGCAGAGTTCTTTTGCGCCGGCGATGTCTTTCTTGGCGAGACATTTCTTAACGTTGGCGACGAATTTGTCGACGCTGCCTTTACCCTTGGCTGCGCTGAGGGCGATAGCACGTTCTACGGAGATTACAATCACGGTGAGGAAGAGGGTCTGCAGCAGAGGCACGATGAAGCCGCCTTTGTATACGGTACCCCAGAGATCCAGAGGATGTCCGTCTTCGTCGAAGTGCATTTCGTTGCCGAACCAGAAGATGAAGAGGCATACGGCTACGATGAAGCAGGCGATGATCACCCAGAAGGCATTTTTGATGCCGGGGACATTAGCTTTTTGCGAATCTTTTTTCGCAGCGGGCTTTGCAGCGGGTTTTACGGGAGCTGCAACGTTGGGCTTTTGAGTTTCCATAATTTTTTTGGATGAAAGTTTTTAGAATGTTTTGGTGTTGGATGTATTTTTAGATTGTTCTTTGACGAAAGATTTGTGTTTCCGCCTTGGATTGTTTATCGGTGAATATGTGTTGTTTTTGTCTGTGATACAGTGTGTGTTAAGTTTTCGGCGGAATGGTGCGTGCTGTCAACCATACCCTTCTGAAAAGTATATTAACCTCGCAAAATTAATTGTTTGTTTCGGATTGGCAAAACATTTTGCGGTGAAAATTGTTGTTCTGTATATTTCAACAACGATAAAAGTCCGCTTTTTATTGCCTTTTGAAATAGTCAAATGCCGCTTTGTTGTGCTTAAAATGCTTCCATAGGATTTTTTAACGCGTCAATTCTGAAAAAATGTTTAATTAATCAAATAAATTGGTGTACTTTTGTCTGTGTTTTTTGGGACGGCACTTGTTTATATGCATTCTTCTCCTTGCCTGCCGTTGTATAATAATCGGGCCTGTATATGCGGGTTTCGACCTTAAAGTAATTTGAAAATGGAATTGAAAATCAAACGTGGAATAGACTTACACTTGGCCGGAGCCGTTGCGGATGCAGCAACTGTTACCGAGGTCATCGGTATTCATTCGGTTGCGATAGTTCCGGACGATTTTCCCGGTTTTGTGCCTAAGGCATCGGTTAAGGCCGGGGGTAAGGTTAAGGCAGGTACGCCTCTTTTATATGATAAATATAATATGCAGGTCGTGTTGGTGTCTCCGGTGGCCGGAGTGGTTAGGGATGTCGAACGTGGAGCAAGGCGCAAGATCGAGCGTGTCATCGTTGACGTCGAAGAGACATCCGATTCGGAGACTTTCGATGTGTCGTCGCGTACATCGGAGGACATCATTTCTACGCTATGTCGTAGCGGCTTATGGGCGTGGATGCGTCAGCGGCCTTACGACATTGTACCTTTGCCGCAAGTGCGTGCCCGCGATATATTTGTTGCGGCAGTAGATTCGGCGCCTTTGGAGCCACAGAGGCTTAACAGTGAGGTCGATACTGCCGATATGGCTATCGGTGTTGAGGTGCTTGCACATCTCACCGACGGTCATATATATATAGGTCGCCGTCCGGGGATGGTGGCCGACATACCGGGAGCGGTTATGGTAGATGTACGCGGACCTCATCCCGCCGGACTTTGCGGGGTTTTGGCGGCTAATATCGCACCGGTAAATAAGGGCGATACCGTTTGGACGCTTTCGGCGGACACCCTACGTCGCATAGGCACACTTTATCGCACGGGCAAGGTTGATTTCGGCGCTGTCATTGCCTTGACGGGGGCCGAGGTTAGGCAACCGCAGATGCTGCGAACCATAGTTGGTGCAAGTGTAGCACCTATATTGGAGGGCCGGCTTGTGGATTCCGACCATCATCAGCGTGTCATCAGCGGCAATGTTCTGACGGGTGTCAAGACGGATGCCGTAGATGGTTACCTGCATTATCCCTATCGTCAGATTACAGTCATTCCCGAGGGTGATGATGTGGATGAGTTTATGGGCTGGGCATCGCTTTCGCCGCGTAAGATGAGCGTCAGCACGTCCTTCCCCGGGCGACTATGCTGCCGTCGCCTTTTTGACCCGGATGCGCGCATTCTCGGCGGACGACGTGCTATGATTATGTCCGGAGAGATTGATCGTGTGTTGCCTATGGACATTCTGGGAGAGTATCTCATTAAGGCTATAAATGCCCGCGACATTGACGCTATGGAAAATCTCGGCATATACGAAGTTGCGCCCGAGGATTTTGCCTTGGCCGAATGTCTGGATTCGTCCAAGGAGCCGTTGCAGCAGATAGTGCGTGACGGTCTCGACTATATGCGCCGCGAGGCGTGATGCAATAAGCGAGATATGGTTATAGAAGAGTGATGCAATATATGTATAGAAACAGCTGACACTATATTATAATATGAAAGCATTGAAAAGATTTATGGAGCGTATTCGTCCGTCCTTTCAAGAGGGTGGACGCTTGCACGCTTTCCGCTCGGTATATGAGGGCATGGACTCATTCCTGTTTACGCCTCGCCAAACAGCGGCCGTAAGGGGCGCGCAGATACACGATGCCCTTGACAGCAAGCGTATAATGACGATAGTGATTATCGCATTGTTGCCGTGCTTCTTTTTCGGAATGTACAATACCGGCTATCAGCATTGGCTGGCAGCGGGAGCGACGACATTCCCGTTTTGGGACTTGATGCTGTATGGCTTTTTGGCTATACTGCCATGTGTGGTTGTGACTTACGCTGTGGGCTTGGGTATCGAATTTGCCTTTGCACAATGGCGAGGTGAGGAAATTCAAGAAGGTTTTCTTGTAACCGGACTGATGATTCCGTTGATTTTGCCCGTCGAGACGCCGGTATGGATGGTGGCTATAGCCACGGCCTTTGCCGTGATTTTTGCCAAAGAAGTTTTTGGCGGCACGGGATACAATATTTTTAATGTGGCTTTGGTTGCGCGTGCCTTCCTGTTTTTTGCCTATCCCGGGCAGATGTCCGGCGATACGGTCTTTGTATCGCATGGGTCGATGTTTGGCGTGGGAGATGCCTTGTCCGACGGCTTCAGCTGTGCAACGCCTCTGGGACAAGTGGCTTCGGCTACCGGCGGCGATTTTGCCCTACAAGGCATAAATGGTGCTCCCATATCTGCATGGGACGCTTTTCTCGGACTGATTCCCGGCAGTTTCGGCGAGACTTCGATGCTGTGTATCCTTATAGGTGCGGCGGTGCTGTTGCTGACACGTGTGGCCTCGTGGCGCATTATGCTCAGCGTGGTACTTGGCGGTTTGGCTATGGGTTGGCTTGCCAATGTGTGCGCCACTCCGACATACCCGGCCTCGTACCTGTCGCCTATTGACCAGTTGCTTTTCGGCGGCTTTGCTTTTGCTGCCGTGTTTATGGCCACCGACCCGGTGACAGCGGCACGCACGCGCACCGGGCAGTATGTCTACGGATTTCTTATAGGTGTGATTGCGGTGTTGATACGTACATATAATGCCGGCTATCCTGAGGGCGCGATGCTCGCAGTATTGTTGATGAATGCATTTGCGCCGTTGATAGACTACTTTGTCGTACAAGCCAATATTCGCCGTCGCCGTCGTCGCGCCATTACAAATAATACAACAAGGCAATGAACAAGAATAGTAATACATACACGGTAATATATATCAGCTGTATCGTAGTAGCTGTGGGCGCCGTCCTGGCCTTGGCCGCCATGGTGCTTAAGCCGATGCAACAGCGTAATGCCGATGAGGATAAGATGAGGCAAATCCTGGCATCGGTCCATATCACACCGGACAAGGACAACGTAATGGATGTCTTTGACAAGTACATCACAGCGCAACACGTGGTCAATATCGGCGGCAAGGTAGTAGGTAGCGATGCTTTCGGGGTGGACGTATCCGCACAGACAAAGATTGCGGATGCCTCCCGGCGACAGCTTCCTATATACGAGTGTACGCTTCCGAATGGGGACACCAAGTATATTATTCCGGCATACGGCGCCGGATTGTGGGGTCCCATTTGGGGATATATCGCACTTGATGCCGACGGCTCTACGATATATGGCGCGTACTTCAGTCACCAAGGCGAGACTCCCGGTCTCGGTGCGGAGATACAAGAGCCGTGGTTTGCGGCTCAATTCGAGGGCAAACAGCTGTTTCACGGTTCCGATTTTGCCCCGATACAGGTGCTGAAAAAAGGCCGCAAACCTATCGGCGGCGCCGATTATGTGGACGCCGTCTCGGGCGGAACAATTACCAGCAAGGGCGTCTCCGCGATGCTTGACGACTGCCTGCGTCCGTATAAAGCTTACTTAGAATCGCTACGTAACAAATAATAGAAGTTATGCCTAAGACAGATTATAAAGCGATATTCTTCAATCCATTTTCCAAGAACAACCCCGTGATAGTTCAGGTGTTGGGCATTTGCTCGACACTGGCGGTGACCGCTAAGCTCGAACCGGCGATAGTCATGGGGCTTTCGGTGATAGTTGTGCTTGCTTTCAGTAATGTCATCATATCGCTGATACGCAACACCATACCAACCAATATACGTATTATTGTCCAATTGGTTGTTGTGGCCGCACTTGTGATTGTAGTCAACCAGTTTCTTCTGGCTTACGACTACGATGTCAGTCGCCAACTTTCGGTATTCATAGGACTGATAATCACCAATTGCATACTTATGGGACGCCTCGAGGCCTTCGCTATGGGCAACGGGCCATGGCCGTCATTCCTTGACGGCGTAGGCAATGGCATAGGCTATGCCATAATACTTGCCGTAGTAGGCTTCTGCCGTGAATTGTTCGGTAGCGGTACGCTTTTCGGCGTACAGGTGGTGCCTCAGTGGTGCTACGATCATGGTTATGTAAACAACGGCCTTATGATTTTGCCGCCTATGGCATTGATACTGGTGGCTGTTATCATTTGGATACACCGCAGCCGCAACAAGGACTTGCAGGAATCCTGAAGTAATACACTCACACCGAGATAATAATGGAAAATTTCAATTTGTTTATACGGTCGATATTTATCGACAATATGATATTTGCCTACTTCCTTGGCATGTGCTCGTTCCTGGTAGTGAGCAAAAATGTCAAGACCGCCTTCGGGCTGGGCATTGCCGTGACCTTTATGCTGGCAGTCACGCTGCCTGTCAATTACCTTCTCGAGACATACGTCCTCAAGGCCGGAGCTTTGGCATGGCTCGGCCCCGAGTATGCAGATGTAGACCTTAGTTTCCTGTCGCTGATAATGTTCATAGCCGTGATAGCCTCCATCACACAGCTTGTCGAAATGGCTGTGGAGAAATACACGCCGGCGCTATACAACTCGCTTGGTATATTCCTGCCGCTGATTGCCGTCAATTGTGCCATCCTCGGCGGGTCGTTGTTTATGGAACAGCGCGACTACGTGGATACCGGAATGGCGCTATGCGCCGGCCTCGGCTGGGGCTTGGGCTGGCTTGTAGCCATCTGCGGCATTGCTGCCATCCGTGAGCGTCTGGCCCACCACAACAACATCCCGGCGCCCTTGCGTGGAGTCGGTATCGCATTTATTATCACGGCTCTGATGGGAGTGGCCTTTATGAGCTTCCTCGGTATCAAAATTTGACACGACTATGAATATACTATTATTAGCGGCAATATCTCCGACGCTGCAGACGGTACTTGTCACAGTTGCCGTATTCCTACTGATAACGTTGATACTGGTGGCCGTACTATTGGTGGCCAAAAAATATATGGTCAAGACAGGCGATGTCACGGTGGATATCAACAACGGCGAGCGTAAAGAAATAGTACAGAGTGGCACTTCGCTGCTGTCCGCCCTTGCCGATAAGCATATATTTCTGCCCAGTGCCTGCGGCGGTAAAGGCAGTTGCGGCCAGTGCCGAGTACGCGTCACCGAGGGTGGGGGAGACATTCTACCCACCGAGATTGTACACTTCAGTCGTCGACAGCAAAAAGAAGGATGGCGCCTCGGATGTCAGGTTAAGGTCAAGGGGGACCTCTCTATCCAAGTGCCGGCTAGCGTGCTTAGCGTTAAGGAATGGGAATGTACCGTCATATCCAACCGCAACGTGGCCACCTTTATCAAGGAATTTATTGTCCAACTACCCGAGGGCGAGCATATGGACTTCATCCCCGGCTCGTATGCTCAGATTAAGATTCCGGCATATAGTATGGACTATGAC